>CANFYD010000414.1 GCA_947450745.1 Burkholderiales bacterium | reverse complement strand
GGGCCAAACCATGGGCAAGATGGAGGTTACAACCGACATCAAAGGCTTTCACGGCTCGGCTGAAGCGAGCCTGAGCCTGAAAATGGGGCCGCTGGGCAAGGTCGGCATCAAAATGCTGGCACAGACCGATGTGGATAAGAGTGGCGAAGTCATCCGCCTAAAAGGCAATGTGTTGGGCCGCACGCTGGAGGTCAATCTCATAGGCGCCATGCTGACCGTGGACAGCCCGGCCACTTGTGCCACGCCGTTTGAGATCAAAGCCACGGCAGACATCACCCCAACGCTGGACCTCTCCCAGTTGCTCGACTTGCAAGCTGGGGTCAATGTGGACCCGAGCAAAATCACTGGCTGCTTGGGCCAAGACCTTGCGAAAGCACTGACTTGGGTGACCACTACAGGCAAAAACCTGGGCGGCTACACGGCCAGTGCCGCCAATTCGGCATTGACGAAGATATCAAACGATGCGGCCGCCGTCGCTAAAGAAACGGCTGCCGTCGCCAAAGATATTGCCCGCACTGCGGCCAACATATCCGAAGCAGGCAATGCCATCAAAAGCGTCGGCAACGCATTCAAGAACCTGGGGAAAAAGAAACGGCATCAAGGGCCAGACCCGTTGTACGCCGCATCGGTATTTGACTGGGATTACTACTACGACAAATACCTCTTTGCGCCTGGAATCGACCTTATTTTGCACTGGAAACTTTACGGTTTAACTCAGGCGTATCGCGGTAGTTTGGAGTTTGATGCAACTTTCTACTCTGCCAGGTATCCCGATGTGCAGCAGCTTTGCCCCGGAAACTTGCAGTGCGCCCTTGAGCATTGGCTGAATGACGGTATCGACCAAGGCCGTCAAGGTAGCCCGGATTTCAGCTTGGCAGACTACATGTCTCGCTATCCCGAGGTGCAAAAGGCGGCAAATGCGGCGAACCCGAATTCACCCTTTACCTTCGCACTTGAGGATTGGCTCAACACCGGCAAGGATGCAGGTCGTAACGGCCGGCCTACGTGGGACACTTCGCGCAACCAAGTTCCAGGGCCGGCCATTGCCGGCGGCGGCCACGGCCACCCGCTTTGGGACGATTTCTCGGTGTGCGCCCATTCGAAACTGCAAGGCTTCAATGTGTGGGTCGGCTCCAGCATTAACAAGGTGCAGTTCTGGTACGCGGGCCATGGTTGGGCACCCGAACATGGTGGTAGTGGCGGTGCCTTTGTTCAGGTTGTGCTGCCATCAGACGAGTACTTTGATCGCATCGATTACGGTGCGGGCGGCAGTTTGGATCGGCTCACCTTCTTTACCAACAAAGGCCGCCAGTTTGGCCCCTATGGTGGCGGTTCTGACACCGGCTCTTACACGGCTTGGCCTGGCCAAGGCATTGGCTGCATGGCTGGCCGAAACGGCAGCGTGATTGATCAGCTGGTTATCTCGTCGACTGGTGTGCGCTGAAATTTTTCGCACGCGGGCGCGAGCCAAGACGGTAAGAGGATCGGTGGCTGCGCGCCTTCCTTGCCGTTTCCTTGTTCGCAGGCTGGACGTACAAAACCGCGTACTCACCAGCGAGTGAGCGCGGATTGACATCCGTCGTTAACAATCATTCGGCGCAGGGCGCTTTTGATCAAACTCCTGCGGAAATCGACGACGGCGCACAGGGTCACAAGCGCGTATTGCGACAGAAGCGTTTTTTACTCCGCCCCACCCCGCAGCTGATCATGCATTGCGCCAATGGCCTGCAAAAACACGCGCAGTTGGCTGACAAGCCCGGCGAGGCGATGGTTCTATAACTGATGCCATGCGCCTGCCCTCCTCACCCCCTCCACTCGATCCAAACACGAACCCAGCCTTGGTCAGTCGGCCGCGCTGGGGCCGCTGGTCGGTGCTGCTGATCGCCGCCGTATTGGCGGCATGCGGCTACGGTATTTACAGCGGGGTGGTTGCCGTTCCGGAACGCTTCAATCCATGGGCGCCGCTGGATGTCAGCGCGCCCGCTAATTTCTTGACGGGCTACAAGTTGTCGCGGACCCGCGCCGATCCACTGCTTTGCCTCAGCGCGCTGGCGCAAACCGGCATGCGCTATGACAAGTTGGCGGATCGTGTCACCGGACCGGGCTGCGGTTTCGACAATGCGGTGCAATTGCGCGGCAGCGGTGTGCGCATCGGTGCCGCGCTGTCACTCAGCTGCCCTGTGGCCTTGTCTTTTTATATGTGGGAAACCCATGCACTGCAGCCCGCAGCCCAGCGGTATTTCGGCCAGCCCGTTGCGGCGATCGAGCATCTGGGCAGCTATTCCTGCCGCAACGTCAACCGCGGCGACGGCCAGGCACCGGATGCGCCGCCCCGCTCACGCAGTCGCCATGCAACTGCGAATGCACTCGACATTGCGGCCTTCACACTGGCCAACGGTCAGCGCATCGGTGTGCTGCAGCAATGGCATGGCGCCGATGACAGCTCAGTTGCCAGCCCGCAGGCGCTGCTGCTGGCCAATGCCCATCGCGGCGCCTGCCGCTTTTTCAACGGCGTACTGGGGCCGGACTACAACGCGGTACACCGTGACCATTTCCATCTCGAGACGGGCGGCTACCGGATGTGTCGGTAAACGTTTGAACGCGAAGACATCCCTGATGTAACGGGGTGCCTCGCCGACGCCGAACGGGTGTTGCCCGCGTCCCTGCACGGTCTGCGTGAATAGTTGCCTGCTGATCGTTTGCCTGCCAAGGCCAGCAGTCTGCGCGCCACGCCGAATCTCATACAAGTTGCTGGGCTAGCCCGGAATTTCCCCGTTTTGTCGTGCCGACCTGAGATCGGACGTGTGGGCGATCGGCGCCACAGGGTCTGATTTCCCGCTGCGGGGTCCGATGCGAAAGCCCCGATGGCGTGCTTACAACCTAAGCACCCAAGGCCAAAAGGCCGCCGCCGCAGGCCGACAACCCGATCAGGCGCTCAACGCGGTAGCGGCTCTGACGAACCTGGCGCTTCGACGCGCCGGCGCCGAACAACCCAAGCTGTCAGAACCAGACCAGCGCAGAGCATCACGACGCTTGCCGGTTCCGGGACGGGCAAGGCTGTCACCACGGAAAATCCGACGTTCGGCGCCCAGTTGGGACCATAGCCAAGAAAGGCAAAACTGTTGGAGGTCGAATAGGCCCAAGTCGCCTGCCCCGAATCAACGATTCGGTACGACCCCGGTTGCAAAACGATGTTCGGATGCACCACCCAGTAGGTGTTCGGGTTGCCAATGGGCTGTGCGGCGGCATCCCAGCTGCCCATCAGGGTATCGGTCGCAGCGTTGAAGAGCGAGATCGTGCCTTGGACCGCGACCGGGTCCTGCCCGGAACCGTTATTCCAGTGGTAGTCCTGGATGTCGGTGATTTTCCAGTCGCTCGAAGTCGTGAATACCGGCAGTATCGATGGGCCGTTAAAGACAACGTCCTTGTTGGTGCTGTCGTAGATTACCGCTGCGTTGGCAGCGCCCGCCAGTAGCAGGCTCAGTGAGGCCGCAGCCAGCCAGCATGAACTTGAACTCTTCGAGGGGGACCGTGTTGAGGGCATGTTGAATCTCCGATGGTGTGTCCGGCATCTCTAGCCATGCGGTCTGGTTGCCGCGAATCCAGGACGACCTTGCATGGCTGCTTGCCTCCACGGCGCAACATAGGCAGGGTGCGCTGTGCTGCGCTGCTTGGCAGTGCCAGATGATGTTCATCTCGTGTCCGTAGCTGGCGGTTGCGTCCGCGCAATCCGGCCACCACCGCGTTCCGCGTTCTGCGTTAGGTCAACGAACGGTGGAATCGACCTTGACGGACCCAGAGGTCAAGGACAGCCAGTGCTTGCAGCCCGCCCATGCAGGCTACGGCGGTGTTGTGTGTTCGGCTGGAGAAAGCGGGCCGCTCACCTTTCGCGACTTGACTCTTCAGCCAACGAGCCCATCGCACGCAAGTCCTATCAAGACTTTGCTCACTTGACAGCTTTCCCCGTTCGCGGCGGTGTTGAGCCTGTCATGCTGGAGCACCTCAAAACATTCAGCGCAACTGCAGTCATGACCTCGGAAACCGTTTTCTGACGTACCGCATAGTCTTTCATGGTCAAAGCCAAATGCCCGGCCTGCTCAAAGGCTCTGTCGATGCTTTCCTCGGCCTGGGCTCGC
>CANFYD010000413.1 GCA_947450745.1 Burkholderiales bacterium | reverse complement strand
TGGCGCTGCGCCGCGTGCACAAATTCGGCCATGTGCCCGAGTTGCTGATCACCTTCGGCATCTCCTACGTGATCCTGGAACTGGTGCAACTGATTTGGGGCCGTACGGCAGTGCCGTTCACGCCACCACCGCTGCTGCAAGGTTCGGCCTTCACCATCCTGCAACACCCACTCGAAGGCTTGTCGTTTGCCTGGGGCAAGGCACCGGCGGCGGTGTGCGCGCTGGCGTCTTGCTCGAACTTCCCGCTGACGCGACTGTTCATGATGGGCGTGGCGCTGTTGATGCTGCTGGCGCTGTGGCTGCTGCTGACCCGCACCCGCATCGGCCTGGTCATTCAGGCCGCCTTGACCCACCCCGAGATGGTGGAGTCGCTGGGCCACAACGTGCCGCGTGTGCTGATGCTGGTGTTCGGCAGTGGTTGCGCGCTGGCCGCGCTGGCCGGAGTGATCGGCGGCATGACCTTCGTCACCGAACCGTCGATGGCGGTGATCGTCGGCTCGATCATCTTTGTGGTGGTGGTGGTCGGTGGGGTCGGATCTTTGGCCGGAGCGTTTGTAGGCTCCATCTTGATCGGCCTGCTGCAAACGCTGCCGCTGACGATAGACGGTTCGCTCGCCTCGGTGCTGACCGGCTTCGGTTTCAAGATCGGTATCGACACGCCGGGCTATCCCATCTTGCGGCTCAGCATGGCTCAAGTCGCCCCGATCCTGCCCTACCTCCTGATGGTTCTCATCTTAATTTTCCGCCCCAAAGGCTTGCTTGGAACTCGGGAAGACTGACGTTATGACGCACACGCCTTCCACCGCTCCCAATTTTCATTTCAAACCGTACAACGTCGGCCGCTGGCTGATCTGGGGCGCTTTTGCCCTGGTGCTGATCGTGGCGCCGCTGCTGTGGACCAGCAGCTTGGCGCAGACGATGCTGACGCAAATCGGCATCGCCATCATTGCCTGCCTGGCCTACAACATCTTGCTGGGGCAGGGCGGCATGCTTAGCTTTGGCCACGCGGTCTACACCGGGTTGGGCTCTTATTTGGCCATCCACAGCCTGAACATGGCCACCGCCGGAACTTGGCACATTCCCGTCAGCCTGGTGCCCTTGATGGGCGGCGTGGCCGGCCTGCTGTTTGCGGTGCTGTTCGGCTATGTCTCGACCAAAAAGTCCGGCACACCGTTCGCGATGATCACGCTGGGCATTGGCGAGTTGATCTGGTCGATGTCGCTGATGTTGCCGGAGTTCTTCGGCGGCGAGGGCGGTATTGCCGGCAACCGCGTTGTCGGGCCGCCGCTGCTGGGCATCAGCTTCGGGCCACAGATCCAGGTTTACTACCTGATTGCTGTCTACTGCTTTGTCTGCACCGTGCTGATGTTCGCGCTGACCCGCACACCGCTGGGCCGAATGCTGAATGCCGTGCGCGACAACCCCGAGCGGGTCGAGTTCATCGGCTATGACACGCAGTGGATACGCTATCTGGCCTTCATGATCGCCGGTCTGTTTGCCGGCATTGCGGGCGGCTTGGCGGCCTTGAACTTCGAAATCGTTACGGCGGAAGTGGTCGGCGCAGGCCGCTCCGGTGCCTATTTGCTGTTCACCTTTCTGGGCGGTGCCACCTTCTTTTTCGGGCCCATCATCGGCGCTGTGCTGATGGTGGTGGCGCTGGTGCTGTTGTCCGAGTTGACCAAGGCTTGGCTGCTCTACTTGGGCTTGATCTTCGTCTTCATGGTGATGTATGCGCCCGGCGGCTTTGCCGGCCTGATCATGATGAATCTGCGCTTGGCGGCCTACGGCAAGCTGCGGCGCTTGTGGACTTCATACCTCGCCCTGGCCGGCACGTCCTTGACGATGCTGGTCGGCGGCGGGGCGATGATCGAAATGCTCTATCACCGGCAGTTGAATGAAGCACTGGGCCCTGAGCTGACCTTCATCGGCGTGACGCTGAACAGCGCCCACCTCGACGCCTGGTTTGGCTCGGGAATGATCCTGCTGGTGGGGCTGGGCCTGTTCGAAATGGCGCGACGGCAGTTCACGCTGGAATGGGGTCAGGCCCAAGAAGAGATCGAAAAAGAAATCAAACGCAGGGAGGCGCTATGAGCGGGCGTGAATTTGCGCTGGAGCTGCTGGATGTGCGCAAAAGCTTTGGCAAGACGGAAATCATCCGGGGCGCGCAGCTGCAGGTCAAAGCGGGTGAGCGGGTGGCCATCATCGGCCCCAACGGTGCGGGCAAATCGACGCTGTTCAACTTGATCAGCGGCCGCTTTGGCCTCAGCAGCGGCGAGATCCGCTTGCACGGCCAGCGCATTGATGGGCAAAAGCCCTATCAGATCAATCGGCTGGGCCTGTCGCGCAGCTTCCAGGTGTCCAACCTGTTCACCCGGCTGTCGGTGTTCGAGAACATCCGCTGCGCGGTGCTGTGGAGCATGGGTTATCGATACTCGTTCTGGAAGTTTTTGACCGAGCTGGACGACGCCAATGACCGAGCCGATCAGGTGCTGGAGATGATCAAGCTGGACAAGCGCCGCGATGTGCTGGCGATGAATCTGACCTACGCCGAAGCGCGCGCGCTGGAGATCGGCATCACGATTGCCGGCGGCTCCAGCGTGATCTTGCTGGACGAACCGACGGCGGGCATGAGCAAGAGCGAAACCCACCGCTTCATTCAACTGATCCGCGAGGTGACCGTGGGCAAGACCTTGCTGACCGTGGAGCACGACATGGGTGTGGTGTTCGGCTTGGCCGACAAGATCGCCGTGCTGGTGTATGGCGAGGTGATCGCCTTTGACGAGCCCGATGCGGTGCGTGCCAACGCACGGGTGCAAGAGGCTTATTTGGGCTCGGTGCTGGCCGAGACGCAAGGGGCTGGCGCATGAGTTCCACGACCACGACAACCACGACAACAACGGCCAAGGCTGCTGCCGCGACGACGACGACCAGCAGCCCCGCAGGCCGCATCCTCAAGCTCGACAACGTTCACGCGTTTTACGGCAAAAGCCACATCTTGCACGGCGTCACGATGGAGGTGCGCCCCGGCGAAATCGTCAGCCTGCTGGGCCGCAACGGTTCGGGCCGCTCGACCACGGTCAAGACCATCATGGGTCAGGTCGATGGCCACGGCACGATTCAGTTCGGAGGCAAGGCCTTGCTCGGCTTGAAGGCCTATGAGATTGCCCACCTGGGCGTCGGCTATGTGCCCGAAAACCGCGACATCTTTGCCAAGCTGACCGTGCACCAGAACCTGTTGCTGGGGCAAAAGCATGGGGCCAAGAACCCGCGCTGGAACTTTGACGACATGTACCGCTTGTTCCCTCGGCTGCTGGAGCGTCAGCACACCGAGGCCGGCGTGTTGTCCGGCGGCGAGCAGCAGATGCTGACACTGTGCCGCACGCTGATGGGCGACCCCGACCTGATCATGATCGACGAGCCGACCGAAGGCTTGGCCCCCAAGATCGTCGAGTTGGTGGCCGAATATCTGAAGGAGCTGAAGCGCCGCGGCATCGCCGTCTTGCTGGTCGAGCAAAAGCTCGCCATCGCGATGGAAATTTCCCAGCGCTGCTATGTGATGGGCCACGGCCGCATCGTGTTCGAAGGCACGCCGGCCGAACTGCGCGCCAACAGCTATATCCGCAAGGAGTGGTTGGAGGTTTGAGCGGCTGGGGTGGGGTGGGTGAGGTGGTGTGGTGAGGGGCGAGAAATGTCACGTTCGGTGGCTGTGGCCTGACGAATTGCTTGAGCGGCTGCCTCTATACTTTTAGTGATCTGTGAGCGGCTGCCCATCTGTGCGTGCAGCCGTGGCGCAGGGGCTCTGTCCATCCTGCCTTCAAGTTATCAACCAGCGCTTCGACCACCATGTCCACTTTCAAGCTGATCGCGACCAGTGTTTTGACGGCTTGCCTGCTGGCCGCCTGTGGCGGGGAGGGCTTTGACAGCCTGATGGGTTCGGCCAAGACGCTGTTGGCCAAGGGCGACAGCAAGGCCGCCATCATCCAATTGAAGAACGCGATTCAGCAAAAGCCCGACGCCGCAGAGGCGCGCTATTTGTTGGGCAAGGCCTTTTTTGACGCCGGTGACAGCCGCTCGGCCGAAGTGGAGTTGCGCAAAGCGGCGGCCTTGCACTATGCGCCCGATCAGGTGTCGCCGCTG
>CANFYD010000412.1 GCA_947450745.1 Burkholderiales bacterium | reverse complement strand
GGTCGACAACGCCGCCTCTGCCCGCGTGCTCGAAGCGATCGGCATGCGCTTTGAAGGCCTGCAGCAACTGCCTGACTATCCTGAACCGAGCCGCTTGTTCGGCTGGACGGCACCCGCTGCCGAGCCGCTTGATGACCGCGCGCAGATCGAGTTGCTGCTGCAAAAGTTCAGTACGGCGCTGTCGAATCGCCACGGCCCGGCCACCTTGGCCGCGCTGCCGCATTGGCTGCTGCCGCAAGCCAGCCTGACCCGGGGCAGCGCGGCGGGCCTGGGCAGCGTGAGTCTGCAAGGCTTCATGACGCCGCGCGCCCACTTGCTGATGGGCGGGCGGCTGCTGGACTATGAAGAGCACACCGTCGAGCAGCGCATCGAGCTGTTCGGCCGGGTCGCGCAGGCCTGGTTGCGCTACCGCCGCAGTGGGCAGATGGACGGTGCCGACATCACCGGCGAAGGCTTCAAAAGCCTGCAGCTGCTGAAGACCGAGACCGGCTGGAAGATCGCCTCGCTGGCTTGGCAGGACTTGCCTTGAGCGCCGCGCCGGGAGTTGAAACCGGGCCGGCCAAGCGCTCGGAGTTGAAGGTCGCCGTGATCGGTGGCGGGCTGGGTGGGCTGTATGCCGCCAAGCTGCTGGCGCAGGCCGGGGTGGCTTACCAGTTGTTCGAAGCTCAAGCTCGCCTGGGCGGGCGGGTGCTGACCGAGCCACTGGCGGGCGGTGCTTACGACCTGGGGCCGACCTGGTTCTGGCCGGCGCATCAGGCCCGCATGCGGCAGTTGACCGGCGCGCTCGGCTTGGCCAGCTTTGCGCAGCCGGCGCGCGGTGCGCTGATCCACGAGTTGTCCGCCACCCAGCGCCTGCGCGCCGACGGTGATGACGGCAGCATGGACGGCTCGATGCGTTTGGCTGGCGGCATCGGCGCGCTGGTGCAGGCACTGGCGCAGCGCCTTGACGCGCAGCGCCTGCACAGCGGTCAAGCGTTGCTGCGGCTGGAGTTGCTGCCCACTGGCGGGCTGATGCTGGAGCTGGGCGCGGCAGACGGCGGCAGCAGCAGCTGGCAGCCGTTCAGCCATGCGATCTTGACGCTGCCGCCGCGCTTGCTGGCGGCCACGGTGGACTTTTCACCGGCGCTGCCGGCGGAGTTGCTGGCCAACTGGGCCGCAGTGCCGACCTGGATGGCCGGCCAAGCCAAGCTGCTGGCGGTCTACGAGCGGCCGTTCTGGCAGGACGAGCAGCTCAGCGGCGCGGCGCGCAGCCGGGTCGGCCCGCTGGTGGAGATTCACGATGCTACCGGGCCGCAAGGACCACCTGCGCTGTTCGGCTTTGTCGGCGTCGACCCACGCAGCCGGCGGGAGCATGGAGAACAGGCCTTGCAACAAGCGGCGCTGGCGCAACTGGTGCGCTTGTTCGGGCCTTTGGCGGGTCAGCCCAAGGCGCTGTTTTTCAAGGACTGGGCGACCGACCGCTGGTTGGCGACCGAGCGGGACGAAACCGCCCCGCGCCAGCACCCCAGCTACGGCAGCCACCGCGCCCTGCCTGCCGTTTGGGCGCAGCGCTTGCTGTTGGCCGGCAGCGAGACGGCCGCCGTGCATGGCGGCTATCTCGAAGGTGCGCTGGAAGCGTCCGAAGCCGCCGTGCAGCGCTTGTTGGGCGCGCTTTAAATGCGCCGCGCCAGCTCGGCCGCTTTGCCGATATAGCTGCCCGGCGTCATCGCCAGCAAGCGGGTCTTTTCTTCTTGCGGCAGCTCCAGGCCTTCGATGAAGACGCGGATCGCCTCGGCGGTGATGGTCTTGCCGCGGGTCAATTCCTTCAGCCGCTCGTAGGGGTTGGGCAGGGCGAAGCGGCGCATCACGGTCTGGATCGGCTCGGCCAGCACTTCCCAGGCTTGGTCCAAGTCTTCGGCCAGGCCGGCGTCGTTGATCTCCAGCTTGTCCAGGCCCTTCAGCAGCGACTCATAGCCGAGCACCGCATAGCCCAGCGCCACGCCCATATTGCGCAGCACGGTGGAGTCGGTCAGGTCGCGTTGCATGCGGCTGATCGGCAGCTTTTGGCTCAAATGCGTCAGCAGCGCGTTGGCGAGGCCGAAGTTCCCTTCGGCGTTCTCGAAGTCGATCGGGTTGACCTTGTGCGGCATCGTCGAGCTGCCGATCTCGCCGGCCTTGGTGCGCTGCTTGAAATAGCCCAGCGACACATAGGCCCAGACGTCGCGCGACCAGTCGATCAGGATGGTGTTCAGGCGCGTGACCGCGTCGAACAGCTCGGCCATGTAGTCGTGCGGCTCGATCTGTATCGTGTACGGGTTGAAGCTCAGGCCGAGCTGCTGCTCGATCACGCGCTGCGAGAACGCTTCCCAATCGAAGTCGGGCCAGGCGGCCAGGTGGGCGTTGTAATTGCCGACCGCGCCGTTCATCTTGGCCAGCAGTTTGACGTCGGAAATGCGGCTGCGCGCATTGCGCAGGCGGGCCACCACGTTGGCGATTTCTTTGCCGACGGTGGTCGGGCTGGCCGTCTGGCCATGGGTGCGCGCCAGCATCGGCGTGGCGGCCAATGTGTGGGCCATGGTGGCCAGCTTGGCGCTGATGCGGTCGATGGTGGGCAGCAGCACGTCGGCGCGGGCGGCTTTCAGCATCAGGCCGTGGCTGGTGTTGTTGATGTCTTCGCTGGTGCAGGCAAAGTGCACGAACTCGCCGGCCGCCTTCAGCTCCGGGTTGCTCTCGAAGCGAGCCTTCAACCAATACTCGACCGCCTTGACGTCGTGGTTGGTGGTCTTCTCGATCTCCTTGATGGCCAGCGCGTCGGCCTCGGCAAAGCGCGTCACCAAGCCCCGCAGCAAGCCACGCGCCGCTTCGGTCAGCGGCTTGAATTCGGTGAAACCGGCGTCCGACAGCGCGATGAACCATTCCACCTCGACCTGCACGCGGCGGTGCATCAGCCCGAATTCGGACAGCAAGGGCCGCAGGGCCGCCACGCGGGCGGCATAGCGGCCGTCCAACGGTGAGAGGGCGCTGATCGAGGAGAAGTCTGATGGAGTCATGGCAAGAAAGCGGTGGGGCCGCTGCAGCTGAGGGCAAACCCGCAGATTTTAGCCACCTGCTGGCAAACCCCGGCTAGCAAGTTGGGCGCGACTCTTGCTTAATGCGTTGCGGGGCTGTTTTGCCGTGATTTCGGCAAAAGCCGCCAGTGTTTGGGCGTGCTGCGCACTTTGTGCGGGTTGCGCCTACTTCATCGCCTTGAATACAAAGGATTTGTCTCATGCGAACTGTCCCGAATTCCGCTCTCCGCCGCATGCTGCTGGGTGCCCCCAGACCTGCCGCTTCGCGTCAGGCCCCCCGAGGGGGAGCAGAAACACTTGGGGCGGCCCGGCGTTTGTTTCTTTTGAGTTTTGGAGCGGCCGGTTTGGCGGCACTGGCCTTGCCGGCGGTGGTTCAGGCCCAGGCCCAGGCCAAGCTGAAGGTGGCCGGCATCTACACCGTGCCGGTGGAGCAGCAATGGGTCAGCCGCTTGAACAAGGCGCTGAAAGCGGCCGAGTCGCGTGGCGAGATCGACTACGCGTTCTCCGAGAACGTCAGCAACGCCGATTACGAACGCGTGCTGCGCCAATACGCCGAGAAGGGCTACGGCCTGATCGTCGGCGAGGCCTTTGCCGTCGAGTCCGCCGCCCGCAAGGTGGCCAAGGACTACCCGAAGACCGCCTTCCTGCTGGGCAGCAGCGGCAAGCCGCAAGCGCCCAACTTGTCCGTCTTCGACAACTACATCCAGGAGCCGGCCTACCTGAGCGGCATGATTGCCGGCGGCATGAGCAAGAGCGGCAAGATCGGCTTGGTCGGCGGCTTCCCCATACCGGAAGTGAACCGCTTGATGAACGCCTTCATGAGCGGGGCGAAAGAGAGCAACCCGAAAGCGGAGTTCACCGTCAGCTTCATCAACAGCTGGTTCGACCCACCGAAGGCCAAGGAAGCCGCTTTTGCGATGGTGGACAAGGGCGCCGATGTTTTGTATGCCGAGCGTTTCGGCGTCAGCGATGCCGCCAAGGAACGCAAGGTGTTGGCCATCGGCAATGTCATCAACACGCAAGCGCAGTACCCGGACACCGTGGTCGCCTCGGCGCTGTGGCATATGGAGCCCAGCATCGACCTGGCCATCAAGGCGGTCAAAGCCGGTGGC
>CANFYD010000411.1 GCA_947450745.1 Burkholderiales bacterium | reverse complement strand
GCGATGCTGCTGGCGATGGGCTTGCTGCGGCTCGGCTTCCTCGCCAGCTTCCTGAGCCACCCCGTCATCTCCGGCTTTATTTCAGCCTCCGGCCTGCTGATCGCCGCCAGCCAATTGAAAACGCTGATGGGCGTGAAGGCCGAAGGCCATAGCTTGGTGGCGCTGCTGGCGTCCCTGGCCCAGCAAGCGCAAAACACCCATTGGCTGACGCTGCTCGTCGGCGTGCTCGCCACCGCCTTCCTGTTCTGGGTGCGCAAGGGACTCAAGCCTTTGCTGCTGAGCTGGGGCGTCGGCGCCAAGGCTGCCGATGTGATCGCCAAGACCGGGCCGGTGGCAGCCATCGCCGTCACCACCGGGCTGGCCTGGGCCTTGGGCTGGCAGGCCCAGGGCATGAAGATCGTCGGCACGATCCCGCAAGGGCTGCCGCCGCTGACCCTGCCGGTTTGGGATCTGGCGCTGTGGAAGGATTTGTTCGTCCCGGCCCTGCTGATCAGCGTGGTGGGCTTTGTGGAGTCGGTGTCGGTGGGGCAAACGCTGGCCGCCAAACGGCGCCAGCGCATCGCCCCGGACCAGGAACTGGTTGCCTTGGGAGCCAGCAACCTGTCTGCCGCGTTCACCGGCGGTTTCCCGGTGACCGGCGGGTTTGCGCGCTCGGTCGTCAACTTCGATGCCGGGGCGCGCACGCCGGCTGCGGGCGTGTTCACGGCCATCGGCATCACCTTGGCCTCGCTGCTGCTGACCCCGGCGCTGTACTACCTGCCGCAAGCCACGCTGTCGGCCACCATCATCGTGGCGGTGCTGTCGCTGGTGGACTTCAGCATCTTGAAACGCACGTGGACCTACTCGAAACCGGACTTCACCGCCGTGGCCGCTACCTTGCTCGCCACGCTGACGCTGGGCGTCGAAACCGGGCTGGTGGTGGGAGTCGGCGTGTCATTGGCGCTGTATCTGTTCCGCACCAGCCGGCCGCATATCGCCAGCGTCGGCCTGGTGCCGGGCACGGAGCACTTCCGCAACGTGCTGCGCCACTCGGTGAAGGTGAGCCCGCGGCTGGTCAGCCTGCGCATGGACGAGAGCCTGTACTTCGCCAACGCCCGCAGCCTGGAAGACCGGGTCAACGACGCGGTGGCCAGCCTGCCGGGCTTGCAGCATGTGGTGCTGCAATGCTCGGCCATCAACGACATCGACGCCAGCGCGCTGGAAAGCCTGGAGGCGATCGAGCACCGGCTGCACGACGCCGGCATTGCGCTGCATCTGTCGGAGGTGAAGGGGCCGGTGATGGACCAGCTGCAGCGGACGGATTTCTTGACCAGCCTCAGCGGCAAGGTTTTCCTGACCCACTACCAAGCCATTGCCGCGCTCACGCCGGAGGTGATTGGCGCGGCGCTGCCAGCAGGTTGAACCTGTTGACGGTTGACTGCCGGCGATTCAACGCCGGTGGCTGTCGTTCGACGCGGCCGAGGCGATCGGCTGCGGCGCTTGCGGCGCAGCCGAACTCGATGGCACAAACGCCGCGTTGGGCACGGCCAAAGCCAGCTTGAAACCTGAGCTGCGCGGCGGCTCGCGCAACTCACCGGCCAACCAGAACGCCCCGCCGACCACGGCGGCGACCAAGCACAACGTCAACCATTTCCAGACTACTGCATTCATATATCGACTGTCCGTGACGAATTTGGCATCAACGGAAGTCAAAGCTTAAAGGCTAAGAAAAATCTTAACCATCCTTAATAAGGGGGGATATGTGGGCGCTGGGCGGAAGATTGGAATTTGCCACCGACTTGATTCGCAGCGCCGCAGGATAAGCGTGTTTTTTTCCCAACTATGGTGCAAATCACACCCATTTTGGGGATTCGCCCGCTAGAACTTTAAAGCAAACTTAAGGCTAGGCGCTCAACCGCTGATCGTTACACCCGCTCACCCGACTGAGGTTCGACATGCGATTCACTCCTTCTTTGCGCTTCTTCCGCCGCAACAAAACGCTGGCCCACGAGCAAGATCCGGCCGACATGGGCACCGCCTTCGGGATGGAAGCCTGCTTGGCAGGCGGTGACGATTACCGCGCCAACGTGACCGAGCCGGAGCTGGAGTCGCAACGCGCCCGAACCGCGCTCGAATCGCCGCTGGCTTGGCTGTCCAAGCGCAGCGGCTGAGCGGCCTTAACGAACCAGCAAGACCGGCACGCTGCAGCGTGCCAGCACCTTGGTGGCGACCGAGCCCATCACCAAGTTGCCAATCGAGCCATGACCATGCGAGCCCAACATCAGCAGGTCAAAGCCGTCTTTGTCGGCGGTCGCGCCGATGACGTCGGCCGCTGAACCCGGCTTATTGACGAATTCGGCCGCTATCTTTTGCTTGTTGAAAAACGTCCGCAGCGTTTTCAGCACTTTTTCGCCTTCATCGGCGTAGTAGCTCTTGAGCAGCTCTTTGTCGAGCACTGCCGCTGCGCGCGGCGGTATGGCCGGCACCACATGCAGCACCGTGTACTGGTGCTTATCGCCCAGCCATTCATCATGTGCGGCCAAATAGGCCAGCATCCGCTTGGTGTAGGGACTGCCATCGACGGCGACGAGGATCTTCATATGCACTCCTTGGCTGATCAGTCAGCCAAGGCAGTCTGACACACGAGCCATGGCGTTACTTGAGCCACATCAAGCAGCGGCGTCGAACACCTCGATCAAGCAGTGCGGATCAAACCGGGCCGGCTCGTTCTTGCGCCCGTGGCCGCGAGCATTGCAGACCACGCGGGTGCTACCGCTTGCGTGCGCAAACGGGTAATCCTGCTGCCAGTGCAAATGCCCGTGCAGCCACAGCCGCGCCAGCGGCAACAGCGCCTCATCGTCATTGCAGAAGCTGGCCGTTCCTGGCTGCTTGCCGTAGCGCGGATCGGCGCTGCGCAAGCTCGGCGCGAAATGGGTGATGACGACGGTGGCATCCCACTCGGCGCCGCACTCGCCCAGCGCCAGTTCCTGCGCCAACCAGGCACGGCACTGCAAGGCTTGTTGGCGCACGGCGGCAGCGTCGAACGGCGCTCCGTCCACGGTGGCCGCCATCCCGCGCTGAAAGTAGCTGCCTGCCCGCATGGCCCGGTCACGCTGCTCAGCGCCGAACACATCAAAGTCGCTCCAGCGCGTGCTGCCCAGGAAGCGCACACGGCGGCCTTGCGCGTCGCTGCGCAGGCAGGCACTGTCGTCCAGCAAGGTGAAGCCCAGCTCATCGGACAAGGCCCGCAGGCCCGCACGCGCCTGCGCGAAATCGCGCCGGTCGTATTCGTGGTTGCCGGGCACGAACAACACCGGCACGGGCCAATCGCGGAAGCGCCGCAGTCCCTGCCAACTGCTGTCCACGTCGCCAGCCAGCACCAAAAATTCAGCCCCCGATGCCGGTTCCGGGTCGAAGGTCTCGGTCTCCAGGTGGAGATCGGAGAGTAGTTGTAGGAGCATGGGGTGGGGAGGAGGGGTTCGGGTGAGCGGCTTGTCAGGCAAGCGCTGACCAAGACGACCTCGCTGGGTACAGCGAGGTCTGTCCCATATCTCTAGTCAGTTGGGGACTTCATTCGGACACAAGGCAGCACCTGCGTGCTGACTTGTGCCTAATGAAGGATTGGCCGCCTGCAAGCGGCCAAGCAGAGCTTGCTGGGTACAGCAAGGTCTTTCCCCAAGTCTCTAGGTGGCCCCATGGCAGAGCTTGTACTTCCTCCCCGACCCGCAGTGGCAGGGGTCGTTGCGGCCGAGCTTGGGGCCTTCGCGGCGGAGGGTTTCGACGCGGTAGCGTTGTTCCTGGGTCAGGTCGCAGAGGTCGGCCACCGTCACCACCAGCTCTTCGACGGCTTCGTCGATGTCCTTCAGCGGGTGTTCGCGGTCCAACGTCGCGACGACTTCTTTTTCTTCGTCGGTTTCGGCCGGCAGGTGGCGATACAGGCGAGCCAGGGCGGCCATCACCGCATCGTTGTCCATATCAGCCAGCTCGGGGAAGCACAGCGCGGCATGTTGAAAACCGGCCACCCAGGGCATCAGGGTGCGCGAGATCAGGCTCATGTTCGCGTAAGTGGCACGCGCTTGCGCTTGCTCGGCATCCTCGTCTGCGGGGACCTCTTCGGGCTCGGCCGTCTCATCGAGGTCGAGCACCACCGGGTCGAACCAGCCGTCTTCAACCATCGATTTG
>CANFYD010000410.1 GCA_947450745.1 Burkholderiales bacterium | reverse complement strand
GGCACCGTCCATCTTCATCGGTGCGCTGCAGGGCGATGTGCGGGTGAAGTCGCTGCTCAGCAAGTTGCGCTATGAAGCACTCGACGAATTGCCCTGGAGCGAAAGCGGCATCTATGTCTCCAAAGCTGCGCTGTCCGAGCCCTACCGCCAAGCCTTGATCGGTTTGCTGGAGCGCGCTGCCAAATCAGGCGAGGTGTGGCGCTCGTTCCAGCAACATTACCCGGCCAGCAGCTTGAAGGACAGCATCCGCCCGCGCTGAGGCCGGACAGCGAGCCAGCGCTTATCGGCTTTTGACGGTGCTTTACTGCTCTTGACGGTGATGGGGCTTCAGCCGATCCGGCCGAGCAACAGATACTCCATCAGCGCTTTTTGCACATGCATGCGGTTTTCGGCTTCTTCCCAGACGACCGATTGCGGGCCATCGATGACGTCGGCGGTCACTTCTTCGCCGCGGTGCGCCGGCAGGCAGTGCATGAACAAGGCATCGGGCTTGGCCACAGCCATCATCTCCCGGTCCACGCACCAGTCCGCAAAAGCGCTGCGGCGGGCCTCGTTTTCGGCCTCGAAGCCCATGCTGGTCCAGACGTCGGTGGTGACCAGATCGGCATCCCGGCAGGCGTCCAGCGGGTTCTTGAAGACCTTGTAGCAGTCCCGGTTCTGGATGCCGGCCACGGCCGCGTCGACTTCATAGCCGCTCGGCGTGCTGACGTGGATGGTGAAGCCCAGAATTTCGGCCGCTTGCAGCCAGGTGTTGGCCATGTTGTTGCCGTCACCGACCCAGGCCACCACGCGGCCCTTCAGGCAATCCGCATCGACGATGCCGCGCTGGTTCATGCCGCGTGCTTCGATGAAAGTGAACAGATCGGCCAGGATCTGGCAGGGGTGGAACTCGTTGGTCAGGCCGTTGATCACGGGCACGCGCGAGTGCGCGGCAAAGCGCTCGATCTTGGTGTGCTCGAAGGTGCGGATCATCACGATGTCGACCATGCGGCTGATCACGCGCGCGCTGTCCTCGATCGGCTCGGCGCGGCCCAGTTGGCTGTCGCCGGTGGTCAGGTGGACGACCGAGCCGCCCATCTGGTACATGCCGGCCTCGAAGCTGACGCGGGTGCGGGTGCTGGCCTTTTCGAAAATCATCGCCAGCGTGCGGTCGGCCAGCGGTTGGTAGCGTTCGTAGTTCTTGAAGCGGCGTTTGATGGTGGCTGCACGCTCGAACAGGTGCGCGTATTCCTCGGCGCGGAAATCCTTGAACTGCAGGTAGTGGCGCATCAGCTTGTCTCCGGGCTTCATTTCGGCAGCGCCAAAAAGGCTTTGATCAGCGGGCAAAGCAGGGCCGCAATCTGGGCGGCTTCAGCGCTGCTCAGAATCAGCGCCGGCACCAAGCGCACGACGCGGTCGGCAGTGACGCTGATCAGCAAGCCCGCCTCGGCAGCTTGGCCGAGCAGCGCGCCGCAGGGGCGATCCAGCTCGATGCCCAGCATCAAGCCCTGGCCGCGCACCTCGACCACGCCGGCCACGCCTGCCAGCCCCGCTTGCAGGGCGGTGGTCAACTCCAGCCCAACCTGCGCCGCATTGGCCAACAAGCCTTCTTCTTCCATGATGGCCAGCGTCTCGACGCCCGCCCGCATGGCCAGCGGGTTGCCGCCAAAAGTGGAGCCGTGGTTGCCCGGTTGCAGCACCTGGTCGGCCCGTGGGCCGCACACCACCGCACCGATCGGCACGCCGCTGCCCAGGCCCTTGGCCAAGGGCATCACATCGGGCACTATGCCGGCCCATTGATGCGCAAACCACTTGCCGGTGCGGCCGATACCGCATTGCACTTCGTCCAGCATCAGCAAAATGTCATGTGCGTCGCAGATCCGGCGCAGATCATGCAGGAAATCGATGCGGGCCGAGTTGATGCCGCCTTCGCCTTGAATCGTTTCCAAAAAGATGGCGGTGATGCGCGGATGTGCGAGCAATGCGGCCTCGACGGCGGCGATGTTGTTCAACGGCACGCGCACAAAGCCCTGCACCAGCGGGCCGAAGCCGGCATGGATCTTCGGGTTGGCGGTGGCCGACAGGGTGGCAATCGAGCGGCCATGAAAAGCGCCTTCGAAGACCATCACTTCGGGTTCGGTATTGCCCCGGTCATGGCCAAATTTGCGCGCGATTTTCAGTGCTGCTTCGTTGGCTTCCAGGCCGCTGTTGCAAAAGAACACACGGCTCAGGCCGGACAGCTCGCACAACTTGGCGGCCAGCTTTTCTTGCAAGGGCACATGGTAGTAATTGCTGGTGTGGATCAAGCGGGCGACTTGGTCTTGCAGCGCGGGAACGAGCTTGGGGTGGGCGTGGCCCAGCGTGTTGACCGCGATGCCGCCCAGTCCGTCCAGATAGCGTCGGCCATTGACGTCCCAGACCCAGCAGCCTTGCCCATGCGACAGCGCAATGTTCAAGCGGCCATAGGTTTGCATCACGTGCGGCTCAGACGGGGCAAGGGGCGAGTTCATCAAATCTCCAGCAGGGGGTGGAACAACAAGGGCCGCGTTGATCAGCTAGATCGGCTTGATTGGGCTACGCGAATTCTAAGGGGCGACGTTGACGCGCCTCGTCAAGTGGCGGGGTAGCGTGCGATTAGACAGACTTTGGCGGGCACGTTTGCTGCAGCGCAACACAAGCAGGGCACAATGCCGCCTGTCGTAAACCCTTTGTTGCTCCGACGGACGGGCCCTTGCGGTCCGCCATCGCAATATCAGTCGCCCCTTCATGAGCCAGCCTCCCAAATCGCTAGTCAAACCGCGTGAAGTTTTCATTCAAGGCGTCACCTTGGATGGGTGTACCTTCCGCCCCAGCGATTGGTCCGAGCGTTTGGCGGGAGCGATGTCCTGCTTTCGGCCGGGCGGTGCTCGGGGTGGCATCAGCGCCTACATCGGCTACTCGCCTTATTGCGTGCCGCGCGTCATCAACGGCATCAAATGCGTGATCGTCAACGAAGAGTTGCGGACGCTGGAGCCGATGGCCTGGGACTTCGTGATGAACTTCGCGCGTGACAATCAACTGCAAGTGGCCGAGGCCTGCTTGCTGCCGGAGGTCAGGCCGGCGTCGGTGCCGCCGACGGCAGCAAAGTAGGCTGCCCCGGTGAAGCCGCGTGGCGGTTCGCCTGAGTTGCAAGCTTCTGCTTGCCGACTGCACCACCGGGCCGGCTGGTGAGCGCGCCGATCTGGGTGCTGCTGCGCGGCTTGTCGCGCGAAAGCGGTCATTGGGGCGAGTTTCCCCAACTGTTGCGTGAGCAGATCCTGGCTCAGCAAGCCGGTGCCGAATTGATCTTGCTGGACTTGCCGGGTAACGGCGTGCTGCATGCGCAGACGAGTCCGCTCAGCGTAGAGGCGATGGTGAAGGCCTGCCGCAGCGAGTTGGCCCGGCGCGGTATCACGGTGCCTGTGCATTTGTTGGCCATGTCGCTGGGCGCGATGGTTGCCAGCGACTGGATGGTCCGCTACCCCGAGGAGGTCAGCGCCGCTGTGCTGATCAACACCAGCTTGCGGCCGTTCAGTCCGTTCTACTTGCGCTTGCGGCCGCTCAATTACGTCAAATTGCTGATGCTGAGCGTCAGCCATCTGACCCTCAGGCAGCGCGAAGATCGCGTGCTGCAGCTGACCACGCGACTGCAAAGCCGGCCTGACGCCGTGCTGGATCAATGGGTTGCCTTGCAGCGCAAACACCCGGTGACGGTATGCAACACCTTGCGGCAGTTGTTGGCTGCGATGCGCTACCGGGCCAGTTACACCTGCCCGACGGCGCCGATGCTGCTGCTGTGCAGCAAAACGGACACGCTGGTGGACTGGCGCTGCTCGCAAGCAATCAGCCGTGCTTGGGGCGCGCCGTTGCGTATGCACACGCGGGCCGGCCACGATTTGCCGCTTGACGACGGCCCGTGGGTGGCGCTGGCGGTCGGGGACTGGTTGCGCGGACGGCAAGCTGGCTTGCCGCGCTAGCTAGCGTGAGGTGCGAACCGTTCGGCGCGCAGGCTCGTGGAGACCCCAAAGCGGGCTGAAAGCAGAAAAGCCCGCTTCTCGGCGGGCTAAAAGTGGAAAAGCCCGCTTCGCGGCGGGCTTTTGGACTTCTGCACCAAGACTGGCTTTAGGCGGCCAGTGCCTTGATTTTGGCAGACAGACGGCTCTTGTGACGAGCT
>CANFYD010000409.1 GCA_947450745.1 Burkholderiales bacterium | reverse complement strand
TGACGTCAGAAGTAGGGCCTCGCTAGCCACTGGCGCGCAGAGCACCCCGGCAGCAGCCACGAGAAAGTCGGTCCAGAACACGGCTTCCGACGGATAAGGCGAGTCTTCGCTCGACTCGCTGAGCAGTTTCCACTCTGACACACCGCTGAGCAACACACCCACGGCCAAGCGCAAGCGCACCTTAAACAGCGGCTCCGCCATTCCGGGCAGGCAGTCATGAAGGCCCTCGATGATTTGCTGCGTTACCGGCGATGCAGTGGCCAAGCGCATGATCGATTCATTCGAGGCCCCGGTATGTAGCAGACGCAGAGTGAGCTGCGAAAACGACTGCAACTCACGATCATTCATGATCTCAAGCACCGGCAGGAACATGGCAGCCAAGTAATGAACCACATGTTCCGCACCGGGCAGCGGCAAGGAGTCAATCCAGCGCGAGCGGGCTTTCTCCAGTTGCGGCACTCGCATATCGCGCGCCGCTTCCAGCAACCCCTCTTTTGACCCGAAGTAGTGCTGTACTGCCGATTTATTGGCCTGCCCCGCTGCGTCCAACAGCTCGCGAATCGTCACCCCCTCTACACCGTGCTGACCAAACAAGCGTTCAGCCGCAAGCATCAACTGGCAAGCGCCATTAGGGTACTGGTCAAAAGGTAGGTTCAAGGGGTGGGTCAACAAGCAAATGATCGAATATTCTATGGCTCGCCTTGGCATCAGAACGCGCTGGAGCAACTCGTGTTTGAAACCCAGGCGCAAAGTGGTGACCCTGAACAAGCGGTTCTTCAGGCTTGCGGGGCGCTTTGGCATGAGGTGGAAGC
This sequence comes from Burkholderiales bacterium, assembly GCA_947450745.1. GTDB lineage: Bacteria > Pseudomonadota > Gammaproteobacteria > Burkholderiales > Burkholderiaceae_C > Paucibacter_A. The sequence continues at coordinate 3,374 of CANFYD010000409.1, read as the reverse complement.
TCAGCCTGTGCGTCACCAGCAAACGGATGCCGGCGACATTGCCGTTCACGGCGGCTCTATGCCGTTTAGTGCGGGGGGGACGCCCTCATCAGCGTCCGCCTTGAAGCACAAAACTTAAACACGGATGCGTTGTGCCCCGTCTGCCTGATCCCATCGCGCCCTTCTCAAAAGACCCGATGGGACTTAAGACTCAAGCTGCCCGTCGCCGACGTGCCACCAGGGCGCCTGTCAACGCGATCAGTACCAGCGCCAAGGTCTGTGGCTCTGGCACGGCGGCGGTCGCATCTCCGGGGCGTACAGCCAGCGCGTTCAAAGTACTGAGCTTGCCGAGGTTGCTCTGGCTGCCGTTGTTGGTGTAGAAGTACCACGCAGCAGCGGTATTAAGCGCGTGCTCCGTACCGGACCAGTGATAGCTGGACTGCACATTGGTGAACAAGGCCAGATTGGCTTTTTCGGCTGCGCTGTCACCGCTGTGATTCAAGATACTTTCACCTGCTTTGCCGCCCAGCACCTCGTAAAACAAATGGCCCATTTCGCTGCCGGTGCATCCGTATCCGCCGTACCCCTGCGAAAACTCGCCACCGGCATTGTGGTTACCGTCGCAGTTCGACGAAGCTGTAGTGTTCGTCGTCGGCAAACGCCAATCGTTGTGGCCGGCGTAGTTGCTGCTGTTCAAGCTTGCGATCCAGGCGTTGGACTGGCCCCAAGTCATCCAGCCATCGGCGTCGTAGCCGCTCGTCTTGGCCAAGTTCCAATCTGAGGCCCAGACTAAATTCGTGCTGCTGTCCAGCACCTGCTGGCTGTCGAGCTGAGTCAACACCACGAATGATGCTTGTGCCGCGCCCGCCATTGCCAGGCCCGTCAGAAGGCCCGCTGCCAATTTCATCTTGTTGTTCATGTTCATCCCCTGGATTGCCGACGTGAGAAGCAGCTTGATTTATTGATTTAAATCAATTTTTGATGGGTCGAGCACGAAGCGCGCCAACGCAACAGTAAAGACAAAAAAGTCTCATGCGGTCAATAACTTAGCATTCAAGCAGGCTTTGACTGAATGAGCGTGCGAAGGGCACATGTAAAGTTTTCCGACAAAGGGGGTGCCAGCCCGAGGTCGCCTGGAACAGGCTGCCCTCAGTCACGCCCGGCGTGCAATGTTCAGTCGGGCCGGGCTGCGTCCTGCGAAGAGCGGTTTGCTCAAAAATTCTCATTCCAAATCAATGACTTGGCACTCGATGGTTTTGATTCTGAGTTTTTTACGCTTTTTTTTCATACTAAAGTGTTGCGGTGTTTTATTGCGGCTTCTGAACACTGCTGGATTGCCGCATCCGCTAATCCCGCTCGAAACAAGGAAGCGCAAGGATTTCTTCGGCGCTCGTGTTGTTGTTTACGTGGCCGGCTGCACCGTTACCTTCAACCCTAGAGCTTTGCACACACGTTGAACAGTATCAAAGCGAGGTTGCGAACCGGACCTGAGTGCCTTGTAAAGACTTTCTCGACCAATACCGGCATCCTTGGCGACCTGCGTCATCCCTCGGGCTTTGGCAATATCGCCTAAGGCAGCGGCCAATAGCGCTGAATCGCCGTCTTCAAGTACCAACGTTAGATATTCGGCAATCGCCTGTTCACTGTCCAAATGCTCGGTGAAGTCGAAATCTGGCAAATCGCTGATTTTGATGATTTGAGTCATGCTTACTTACTCCTTGAGGGTTGCAGCCAGAGCCGGCGCTGTAGCAGTGTCGGCCTGCTGGGTTGACTTGCTTCCGCCGCACAGCATCACAATTACGACTGAACCGCGCTGCACGTAATACATGCGCCAGCCAGGCCCAAAGAACTCGCGCATTTCAAACGCACCACTGCCAACGGGTTTCACATCAGCAGGCGCCGATGAGTAAGCCCGTCTTTAAGATCTAGCAACCAGTCGTTGAATTCGTCCGTGCGCTTGCTGGTGAACATGACCTAAATCGTATTCGATCGAATACATGTTGTCAATTCCAGTGGTTGTGTGTATTGCCCCCTCCTGGCTTCAGCCCTGGCAACGGTTTGGGACAGCGGATTCTGTTGCATCCATTCGTCGGCAGCGACCAGCTTGGCTTTCATTGCCGGCCCGTGCAGCCAGCGTTCATTCGTAGGCGTGAAGGAGAGCGGGCCAAAGTAGGGGCTACGCAGCCAGGCTCATCAGATAGGCGGCCCATTGGGGATTGTGTAAGGGCTCTGGCATGCGCCTTGGAGTCGGCGCCGCCCGGGGGCGGAGTTCGCCGTTGATCTCTTGCACTCGGACCTGAGCAAGCAGATGTGCTCCTTCATCTGACCAGCGCATCTGCTGATTCTTGGCCATGCGATGGCTGACGACCTGATTGACCGCCGATTCGGCAATGCTGCTGCTGATTGGCAGGCCCTTCCGATGTCGACTGCCGTAGTTCACCAATCCGGGGTTGTCCCGGATATACCCAGCCACCTTTTGCAGATTCCACCATAGGGTGGACCACTCGTAGCCCTCCCGCTCGAGCAGCTGAGCGTCCATCGCCTGAAGTCGCGCATGGCCCTTGCTGGCTTTGCCATGCCAGACGAGCCACTTCGCATGACGGACCTGGCGTTCCCAGTCGTCGCGCTCCAAGGCCTCGATTTGCTTGCACCCCAAGAGCGAGCGTTCGACAGCCTGAAACTTCATGGCGATGTGGAACCAATCCAGGATGTGACAAATCGGCTGGGCGCATCCCTTAGCAGCCTTGTCGAACTCGCCCGCGCCGTCGGTCAAGATGGTGACCCGCGTGCTGGGATGCACACCGCTCCCAGCCAGAAACTGGTCCAGCCGGCCTGCCGCCGACTCGACCTGGTTGTGGACATAGGCACACACCTTTGTGCTTCCGTCTTCGAAGCATGCTCGGCCGGCAACCAGGTTGACATGCCTGCCTTGGTGCCGAGGTGGGGCGCAGTGCTTGAGCCACGCCGAGTCGACCGCCAGCGCTGTGAGCTTTGGCTGATGGGCAGTGGAGTCGAGTTCTAGGGGCGTGAGGGCTGGCCGAGCGGCGCCCAGGGCACCATGACTCTGCTCAAGTTCCTTGCCCACCGCGCGAACGCGGCGCTTGACGCTGCTGACGGAAATCGAATCCTCAACCGGCAGGATCTGGCTCAATAACTTGGTGGCCACGGCATAAGGGAGATGCGCTGCCCATTGGACCTCAAGGTACTCCAACTCCGATGTCACGCCAGCCGGAACAACGGCAACTAGAGGACTGAATGACGCACCCGAAGATTTACCCACGCAGGTGCAGAAACGAACGTGCGGACTTCTGACCGTGACGCGGCCAAACAAGGTGTGAAGTTGGCGCAGATGGCTGCCTTTGACGGTCAAGCGGGCCTCACATTTCTCGCAATGT
>CANFYD010000408.1 GCA_947450745.1 Burkholderiales bacterium | reverse complement strand
TGTTGGCGATCTGGCCGAGGTCGAGATAAGCCACCGTCAGGCTGATATTGCGCGTCGGCCACCAGGCCACGAACAGATCGACGGCGCGTGTTTCGGGGGCTGCCGTCAACAGACTCGGCTTGGCCCGCCACTCGAACCCAAAAGCCAGGTTGTCGCGCGGCAACACGGCCACCGACAGCTCGGGCTTGAGTTGCAAGCGGTCGCCCCGGTCGCCGCCAAAACCGAGCAAGCCGAACTGATTGGCGCGGGTTGCCCGCAGGGTCAGGTTGGTCAACAAGTTGAAGCCGCCGGCCGCGCCCAGCCACAGCTTGGTGGCGGCCAGATACGGCTCGGTGTCGCTGCTGCGCCGGGCACCGAGCAGCGCAGGCACCGCCATGCGTCGGTTTTGCTTGTACTGCAAGCCCAGCGCCACCTGCGGCTGCCAGCGGTCCGCGTCGTAGACCGCGTCGCCCAGCACCCGCCATTTGAGGCCGAACACATCCATCGCCAGGCTTTGCCCGGGCACCGTGTCCGCCAAGCCGAAGCGCAGTTGCGCGGCAGACAACTCCAGCGTGTCCTGGATGCCCAGCGCCACGCCGGCGCTGTCGAGCACGTAGCCGCCCCGGGTGCGCACACGGGTGGCAAAAGCGCTGGCACCGATCTGGTCACGGCTACCGCCACCAGCGATCACGGCCCAGGGGCTCAGGCCGCCGCCGGCTGCGCCTTCGACTTGGCTGACGCCCGAGGTGGCCAACAGCCTGTCGCCAGCGACGGCGGAGCCGACAGCACAAAGAACCAAGGGCGCTGCCATGCAGACCGCCCGACCGACGCCGATAAATTTTGCCGATTTGTATTTCATGGAATGGTTTGAGCTCAAGTACTCAACGCTTGTTGACGATAAAAAAGAATGCCCTTGCGTTTTCGGCGGTCTAGCCAAAAAGCAAAGGCGGAATTTGACCATGCGACCACGCCCACCGTTTGCACTTTGCCTTCACTTCACGCCACATCATGTTCAAAAGATCACTCCGCCTGACGGCTGTGTTGGGCCTCTGCCTGCTGACCGCTTGTGCGCAGATTCAAAGCCAGCCCGTACCCGGGCCGATCCCGCTGTTTGAACGCTTGGGCGGCAGCGCGGGAGTCTCGAAAGTGGTCGGGCTGTCGCTGACCCGCGCCGCCCAGGACCCGCGCACCCAGCGCAGCTTTGACGGCATCAAGATCGAAGCGGTGCAGAAGAGCCTGACCCAGCAAATCTGTGCGCTGGCTGGCGGTGGCTGCGTCTACGAAGGCGAAACGATGGCGCGCTCGCACCAGGATTTGAAGATCGCCGCGTCCGAGTTCGATGCCCTGGTCGAGATGCTGCGGCAGGAGCTGGACCGCGCCGGCATCGCCGCCGGAGCCAAGAACGAGTTGCTGCGCCTGCTCGCCCCGATGAAACGCGATATCGTCGCGGCCGGATGAAATCAATCAAGTGAGAAGTTGACCATGTCGATCACCTTACGGAAACCGCGCTTGGGCCAGCTCATGCGGGTCAGCTTGGCCGGCTTGGCATGCACTGCAGCGCAAGCCACGCCCTGGACCCTGCAGGTGCGCAACAGTGCGGGCCAGCCCTTGGCCGATGCGGTGGTGGCGGTTGAGCTGCGTGGCCAAGCCACCAAGGCCGTCGGCCTGAAGGCGGACATGGCCCAGCGCGAACGCCAATTCCAGCCCCAGTTGCTGATCGTGCAGACCGGCACGGCAGTCAGCTTCCCCAACTTCGACACGGTGCGCCACCATGTCTATTCCTTTTCGACGATCAAGGTGGTCGACATCAAGCTCTACTCCGGCACGCCCGCCGAGCCTATCGTGTTCGACAAGCCCGGTGTGGCCGCACTGGGCTGCAATATTCACGACCGCATGAGCGCCCACATCGTCGTCGTCGATACCCCGCTGTTCGCCAAGACCGATGCCAGCGGCGTGGCCAAGTTCGACCTGCCGGCCGGCGAGCACCAGCTCAAGGTCTGGCACCTCAGCCGCAAGACGCCGGCCTTGCAAGGGCAGGCGCTGACGGTGGGCGCGGTCAGCGGCCAAACTGCCGTCACGCTGGCCGACTGAAAAACACATGAGAACGCCAGATTTCCTGAATTTCCAACGGCTCGAAGGCCGCATCGTCGCGCTGTTTCTAGCCCTCTTGCTGGCGGTGCAGGCGGCCAGCTTCTTCATCATCCGGACCAGCATTGCGAGCAACGCCGACGCCTCGATTGCCGCTGAACTGAAGACCGGCAACCGGGTGTTGCACCGGCTGCTGGCGCAAGAAGCGTACAAGCTCAGCGATGCATCCGAGCTGCTGGCCAAGGATTACGGCTTCAGACGCGCAGTCGGGCTGACCTTGGCCGAGGACGGCAGCATCGAAACCATCCGCGACGCGCTGGCCAACCAGGGCGAGCGCATCGGGGCCAGCGTGGTGGCTTACTTCAACAACGACCTTCACCTGGTGGCCGCCACCAATGACGATGCCGGCCGCTTTGTCGAACTGCTCAAGCAAACCCAAGCCAGCAATGGCTTGGCACAGCAAAAGGACAGCAGCAAGATGCAGCTGACGCTGCTGGACGGCCGGGCTTACCAAGTGGCCATCGTGCAGGTCAAAACGCCGGCCCCGGTCGGTTGGATCTTGATGGGCTTCGAGCTCGACAACAACGCCTTGCTCGACCTGCAGCAGCTGTCCGACCTGCGGGCGGTGATCGTCAGGCAGAACAGCAAAGGCGAGTGGCACAGCTTGATCAGCAATCTCGACGCCACCGCTGCCAACAGCTTGTTGGACCAATTGCCAGCGGCCGGCGGCATGTTCCCGGCCCTGCTGGCGGATGAGCAGATGCGCGGCCTGTTCGTGCCGCTGCTGCAGCAAGGCAAACAGCAACAGCCGATGGGCTTGGTGCTGCTGCGTTCATTCGACGAGGCGGTGGCCCCGTACCGAGCCTTGCAATTGACCTTGCTGGCGTTGACGCTGCTCGGTGTTGGCGTGTTCGTGCTCGGCGCTGTCTTGATGGCACGCCGCATCAGCCGGCCGATTACCGGCCTGGCCAAGGTGGCAGCGCGCTTGGGCCGCGGCGATTACGACCGCCCGGTGCAGCGCAAGTCGGCCGATGAAATTGGCGACCTGGCCGAGGCCTTCGAGGCGATGCGGCAGGGGATTCGCTCGCGCGACACGTATTTGAGTGAATTGGCCTTTCGGGACAGCTTGACCGACCTGCCCAACCGGGCCGGCTTCGTCGAGCGCCTGGAGTCGCTGCTGCAATCGCGGCGGCAGGAAAGCAGCACGGCAGCTAGCGCGTCGGTTGCCGTGCTGATGCTGGGGCTGGACCGTTTCAAGCATGTCAACGATGTGCAAGGCCACGCCTTCGGGGATCAGGTGCTGCGCGCGGTGGGGCTACGCTTGCAAGCCTTGCTGAACGGCCAAGCACACCTGCTGGCGCGACTCGGCGGCGACGAATTCGTGCTGCTGCTGGAGCAGGCCGATGAGCAGGCGGCGCAGCAAGTGGCCAACGCCATCCGGCATGACTTTGAAACACCGCTGTGCCTGGACGCGCAGTTGGTGGACCTGAGCGCCGGCATCGGCATCGCGCTCTTCCCCCAACATGGCGACAGTGCCGTGCTGCTGCTGAACCGCGCCGCCCTGGCGATGTACACGACCAAGAAGCGCCAAAGCGGCAGCACGATCTACAACACGCAAATGGACGTGGGCAGCCAGGAATCGCTGTCGCTGCTGAGCGAGCTGCGCCGTGCGGTCGAGGGCGGTGAGCTGCGCCTGTACTTGCAACCCAAGGTCGATTTGAGAACCGGCGCAGTCATCAGCGCCGAGGCCTTGGTGCGTTGGCAACACCCTCAGCGCGGCCTGGTACCGCCGATGCTCTTCATCCCCTTTGCCGAACAGAGCGGCTTCATCCGCGAGTTGACGCGCTGGGTGATTGCCGAGTCGGTGCGGGCCTGGCCGCGCGCTGCGCCGAACTGCTGGCGATCCATGGCGCTCGCGCCCACTGGTTCACGCTGGAGATCACGGAAAGCGTGATCAACGAGGACCCGGAACGCGCCCTCGCGACGGCACGCCAATTGCACGACATGGGCTTCAGCCTGTCGATCGACGACTTCGGCACCGGCTATTCCTCGCTGTCCTATCTGCAGCAGTACCCGATCGATCTGATAAAAATCGACCAGGGTTTCGTGCGCCATCTGAAACCGG
>CANFYD010000407.1 GCA_947450745.1 Burkholderiales bacterium | reverse complement strand
GGCTGTCGGCGTGGCCAGACCCAGCGCGCAAGGGCAGGCAATCACCAGCACGGCCACGGCATTCAGCCAAGCCTGCTCCCACTCACCTCGGCCCAACCCCCAGGCCAGCAGCGTGATCACAGCCGCCACCAACACCACCGGTACAAACACCGCGCTGACCTGATCGACCATGCGCTGGATCGGGGCCTTTTTGGCCTGCGCCGACTCGACCAAGCGCACGATGCGCGACAGCGTCGACTCCGCCCCCAGCGCGGTCACTTGCAGCAACAGCAAGCCTTCGCCGTTGACGGCACCGCCCACCACCGAGTCGCCGGCCGCCTTGGCCACCGGCAGGCTCTCACCGGTGATCAGCGATTCATCCACCTCGGACGCGCCCTCCAGCACCGCCCCGTCGACCGGAATGCGCTCGCCGGGCCGCACCACCACCTGGTCGCTCAGCAGCAATTGCGCCAGCGGCAGTTCTTGCTCCAGGCCCGCCCGGCGCACCACCGCCGTTTCGGGCCGCAGCTTCTTCAACGCCCGGATCGCCTCGGTGGTCTGGCGCTTGGCCCGCGCTTCCAGCCATTTGCCCAGCAAGACCAGGGTGATGACGACCGCCGCCGATTCGAAGTACAGCGACATGCTCATCGGCCCATGCAGCAGCAACTGATAAACCGACAGCCCGAACGCCGCGCTGGTGCCCAGGGCCACCAGCAAATCCATATTGCCGCTGCCGGCACGCGCCGCCGCCCAACCGGCCTTGTAAAAACGCCCGCCCAGCCAGAACTGCACCGGCAAGGTCAGCGCCAATTGCCAGTAACCATTCAGCATCCAATGCTGGCCGGCCAGCATCCCCAGCATCGGCAGCACCATCGGGGCGCTGAGCAGGGCGGCAATCAGCACCGGCCAGCCGCTGTGTTGCCAACTGGGTTTGGCCTCTTGCTGGCTGTCGCTGGTCAGCCGCGCGGTGTAGCCGGCCCGGATGATGGCCGCCATCAAGGCGTCCGCCTCGACACTGGCCAGCACGCGTACAGCGGCGGTTTCCAGCGCCAAGTTGACTTCCGCCTCCAGCACGCCGGGTACCTTTTTGAGTGCCTTTTCGACCCGGCCGACGCAGGACGCGCAAGTCATGCCGCTGATCGTCAGCGTGATCGTTTGCTCGCGCAAGCTGTAGCCGGCGCGCTGCACGGCGGCTTGCAGCGTGGCCAATTCAAGCCCGCCGCCCGCTCCACCTGCCCCGCCGCTCACCCCGCTGACGCTGGCCGATTCGGTCGCCAGGTTTACTTCCGCGCGCGCCACGCCGGGCACGGCCTTGAGCGCTTTTTCAACCCGCCCGACGCAGGAAGCGCAGGTCATGCCCTCGATGGGCAAGGTCCAGGTGGTGCTGTCTGATGGTTTCATTCGTCAAGTCTCAGGGCTAGCGGGGTGTTAAGGTCAAAAGTCGGCAAAAATTTTGCAGCTATATTTTGCTGACGTTTGATCCCACCCCCCACTCAGCAGGTGAGAACTTTTGTAGCGAGCGGCTGTCAGGCTAGGCTGAGGCCGGACACAAGCAGTCCTGAGGACTGCTTGTGCCTGCCGAAGGACAGGGCCTCTGGCCCTGGCGGATGGGGCACAGGAACCGGAACGTACTTCAGGTACGTGAGGATTCCGAGTACCCAGCCAACGACGCATGGCGGCCGCGCAGTAAAAAGCTCTCACCCTCTCAGGAGACCCCACCATGCAAGAGTTCCACCTGCCCGACATGACCTGCGGCCACTGCGTCGCCACCATCACCAAAACAGTCCAAGCGCTGGACCCGCAAGCGCAAATCCAGACCGACTTGCCAAGCCACCAAGTCCGCATCGACACCCAAACCAGCCGCGACGCTCTGATCGCCAGCTTGACCGAAGCCGGCTACCCGCCGGCACTTTGAGGCCGTAGCCCCGTAACTCCGTAGGGCGGATCAAGATCCGCCAACCACAGACTCCCCGCAGCCTTGCGCCCCCCGCCCACCTCTTGCCCATGCGCCCAGACTTCAAGTCCCGCCGTTTCTTGCTCGACCATATTCAGCACACGCTGAGCTTCTATGCACCGCGCAGCGTGGATGCAAGCGGCGGCTTCTTCCACTTCTACAAGGACGACGGGCAGGTCTATGACCGCAGCACCCGGCACTTGGTCAGCAGCGCGCGCTTCGTGTTCAACCACGCCATGGCCTACCGGCAGTTTGGCAACCCCGACGACTTGGCACGCGTGCGCCACGGCATTGCTTTTTTGCGTGACGTGCACCGCAACCCGGCCACCGGCGGCTACGCCTGGCAATTGCAGTGGCGGGACGGGCGCAAAACAGTCGACGACGGGACCAACCACTGCTACGGCCTGGCTTTTGTCCTGCTGGCCTGCGCGCACGCCTTGAGCGCCGGGCTGACCGAGGCCAAGGCTTACCTGAGCGAGACCTTCGAGCTGATGGAGCGGCACTTCTGGGAGCCCGCGCACGGTTTGTATGCCGATGCCGCCTGCGAGGACTGGTCGCTGGTGGACCCCTACCGCGGCCAGAACGCCAATATGCACACGTGCGAGGCGTTGCTCGCCGCCTTCGACGCCAGTGGCGAGTTGGCCTATCTGCACCGAGCCGAAACGCTGGCGCGCCACATCACCGTGCGCCAAGCCGGTTTGATGGGCGGGCTGGTGTGGGAGCACTACCGCGCCGATTGGTCGGTGGACGCCGACTACAACCGCGCGGACAAGAGCAATATTTTTCGGCCCTGGGGCTTTCAACCCGGCCACCTGACCGAATGGGCCAAGCTGCTGCTGATCCTGGAGCGCCACGCCGATCAGTTGGCGTCATCTGCCGATTGGATGCTGCCCGTCGCGCGGCATTTCTTTGACACCGCGCTCGCTCAGGCCTGGGACGCTGAACACGGCGGCATCTGCTACGGCTTCGACCCCTACGGCGTGGTCTGCGACAGCGACAAATACTTCTGGGTCCAAGCCGAGAGCCTGGCCGCCGCCGCCTTGCTGGCGGCGCGCACCCAAGACGAGGCCTACTGGGTTTGGTACGAACGACTCTGGGCCTACAGCTGGACCCATTTTGTCGATCACCAGCACGGTGCCTGGTACCGCATCCTCACCGCTGCCAATGACAAGATCAGCGACGAAAAGAGCCCCGCCGGCAAGACCGATTACCACACCATGGGCGCGTGCTACGAGGTACTGAGCGTGGTGCGGTGAGGCTGCAACTTCCCTCGCACGCCGATGGCGGCGCGGCTATGCGGCATCTGACATCTGCCGCTTGACGCTTGACGGAATACTAGGCCGCCTGCCCGCGCTGCACTTCAAGCGGAAAGGCCCCGATCGCTGCAGCGTCAATCACCACAATCTCCACCGTAGTGCCATCTGCGGCGTAGCTGATGTGGGTGTTCCAATCCTGTGAAACCTCCCGAGTAATGGGCTTGTCCGACAGGTGCAAGACCAGGATGTCATCGTCGTCAAAGTAAGTGGTTCGCATGGCTCAGACCTCCAAAGTGAAATCGTGCATCACAGTTTTGACCACAAGCGCTGTTTCAAGCACCAAGACGGCACAAATCAAGTTATCTGCGCGGCCGCTCAAATGCTTGAAGGCCCACAGGTGTGTTTCGTCCTTGAATCGAGTGTCTCCAGTATCAATCACAGCCATCAAGTCGGCGTCCGAAATGCCGCGCTCACTCATACGTTGAGCCGCATGGCGGGTCAAGATCACGGGGCGCTTGAACCGGATGCCGAACATGCACTAATGTAGTCGCCCGCTTACACGCGGTCAGCAGCGCGCGCTTCGTCTTCAGCCACGCCATGGCCTATCGGCAGTTTGGCAACCCCGACGACTTGGCCCGTAGCCGGATTGATGGGCGGGCTGGTGTGGGAGCACTACCGCGCCGATTGGTCGGTGGACGCCGACTACAACCGCGCGGACAAGAACAATATTTTTCGGCCCTGGGGCCTTCAACCCGGCCACCTGACCGAATGGGCCAAGCTGCTTAGGTAGTTTGATTCCATGTAGGGTGGGGCGAGAGTGCGATGGATCGAGCGGCGGGTACCGGCAGTTTAGTGTCGCTTCAAGCGCCATCTGTCGCCGCCCACTTGCCCTCGCCGCGCATGGCGTTGTTGCAAGCCTTGCCCATGCCACTGGGCATGAGCTGCGGCTCGCGCCTAGCCCTGCACGCCGATGGCGGCGCGGTCATGCGACATCTGACGCTTG
>CANFYD010000406.1 GCA_947450745.1 Burkholderiales bacterium | reverse complement strand
GCGATTGGTTGCTGGTGGATCAGGCGCGGATTCAGCGCTTTGCCGACGCCACCGATGACCAGCAGTGGATCCATACCGACCCGGTGCGGGCGGCGGCCGGGCCGTTCGGTGCCACGATAGGCCACGGCTTTTTGACGCTGAGCTTGCTGCCGGTGTTTTTTGCCACTGGTTTCAAGGTGGAACAGGTCCGCATGGGCATCAATTACGGCCTCAACAAGGTGCGCTTCCCGGCCCCGGTGCCGGTCGGCAGTCGCTTGCGTGGGCATTTTGTACTGCAGTCGTTCGAGGTGATCGAGGGCGGCGCGCAACTCTGCGTCGAAGTCACGGTCGAGCGCGAAGGTTCAGTCAAGCCGGTCTGCGTGGCGGAATCGCTGACGCGGCAGTACCTGTAATTTGCTAAGCCGCTTGGTAAGCTGCTTTGGCAAGCCGCTTTGGCGCGCAGGCGGCTCCCCAATCAGGGGGCGTTGCTCACGGTTGAAATGTCGCCTTATCATGCCGGCCAGAGAGGCGCTTCAGCCCCGAGCAACCAGGAGACGCGAGCATGAAAGTGTTGCTCATTGACGACCACCCGCTGATCTTGTCGGCCTTGAAAACCGTCATCGAAGGTCTTGGTGACGATGTCCGCGTGGTGGGGGCTGACAGCGCGGCGGCGGCTCGCCAAGCGCTGCAAGCGCACACCGATTTCAATCTGGTGCTGCTGGACTTGCAACTGGGGGACGCCAGCGGCTTCGATGTGCTGGATGAGTTCCGGGCGGCCTATCCGGCCCTGCCTGTGGTGGTGATTTCGGCCTCCGACCGGGCCAGCGACGTGATCCGCTCAATCGACCAGGGCGCGATGGGTTTTGTGCCCAAGCGCAACAGCACCGAGTTGCTCGCGCAGGCCTTGAAACTGGTGATGGCCGGCGGCATTTATGTGCCGCCGATGAGTTTGGGCAGCGAGGCCGCGCCTGCGCCTGTCCCCGCGCCACCGATTCGCGTTGCACCCGGCCAAACCAAGTTGCAGCAGATCCAGGATCAGGCCCTGGCCTCGAACTATCAATCTGCGACCGGACTCGAAGGCTTGGCTCTGACGCCGCGCCAAACCGATGTGCTGGCGCTGCTGTTGCAAGGCAAGCCGAACAAGCTGATCGCCCGCGAGCTGGGCGTGTCGGTCGAGACCATCAAGGACCATGTGGCCGCCGTCCTGAAGGCGCTGGGCGTCAACTCGCGCACGCAAGCGGTGTTGGCGGTGGGGCAAATGGTGCAGCGCCAGCCCGAAATGAGCTTTTCGACCTGGCGGACGGCGAGCCGCTGAGCCGTTGAGCCGCTTTCGGCGACGTAGGGCGGGTCGAGACCCGCGAGCGATTTCGGCACGGGCAGTGAAGTGCCGACCTGAGCTGGCTTGGGGTAACACAGGTGCCACAAGTCGGCTACTCCGTCGGCACCGCGCTTGCTCGCCCAGACAGCACCGACAGCGTCATTTTTCCTCCGCTCAAGTCTGCGTGTAGGCCAGCCGCACATAAATCGGCGCAAACGCCTCGGCCTGGGTGATTTCCAACAACCGCTCGCGGGCCAGTTCCAGCATCGCGATGAAGGTCACCACCAGCACCGGCTGACCGCGGCTGACGTCGAACAATTGCTCGAACAGCACAAAGCGCTGCCCCTGCAGCCGCCGCAGCACGATGCTCATGTGCTCGCGCACCGACAACTGCTCGCGCGTGATCAAGTGGTGCTGAGTGAGCTTGGCGCGCTTGAGGATATCAAGCCAAGCATCGCGCAGGTCAAGCGCCTCGACATCGGGAAAACGCAGCTGCAGCGATTGCTCGATATGCACTTGCGCGCGCTGAAAATCCCGGCCCAGTACCGGCAGGGCATCGATTCTTGCCGCCGCCAACTTGAACTGTTCGTACTCCAGCAAGCGCCGCACCAGTTCGGCGCGCGGATCTTCAGCCTCGGCCCCGTCGGCGCTCTTTTTTGGCGGCAACAACATGCGCGATTTGATCTCGATCAGCATCGCCGCCATCAACAGATATTCGCTCGCCAGCTCCAGATTGCTTTTGCGGATCTGCTCCACATAGCTCAGGTACTGGCGAGTCACGTCGGCCAGCGGGATGTCGAGGATGTTGAAGTTCTGGCGCCGGATCAGGTACAGCAGCAGGTCCAGCGGGCCCTGGAAGGCCTCAAGAAACACCTCCAGCGCGTCCGGCGGGATGTACAAGTCCAGCGGCAGCTTGAACAGCGGCTCGCCGTAAAGGCGGGCCAAGGCAACTTGGTCCACCGCCAGCGGCATCAACAGCACTGCTGCTGCTGCTGTGTCAGATGAGTCGGCACCACCCGGTTGAACGTCGGGCGGGCTCGGCAACGCCGGGGCGCTGTCGTTGAGGGCGCTCACAGCGGGGGCGCGGCGCGTTTACTTGTCTTTGGTCTGGTAGACGTAGGGCTGTTGGGCCACTTGGGCTTCGCGAAAGTCGGCTTGCGCGCTGCGATCCACCGGCTTGTCCCACAACAGCGCACGGCCGGCGCGCTGCTCTTGCTCCAGCGTCGGCTTGTTGGCCTTCAGCGTGTCGATGAAGGTGCTGATTTCAGACTTGTAGTGCTTCCAGAACAATGGCATGGCGGTGGCGCTCGGTGAGTCAAAAAATTGTTGCAGGGCTTGGGCTGGCCGGAAAAGGGCTCAAAAGGGGCCTAATTCACCCGCATGCCGGGCTGCGCTCCGGGGAACGGCTCCAGCACAAAAATACCTGGGTTGGCCTTTTCGTCGGCATGACTGGCGGCCAGCACCATGCCTTCGCTGATGCCGAACTTCATCTTGCGGGGGGCCAAGTTGGCCACCAACACGGTCAGCTTGCCTTCCAGATCTGCCGGTTGGTAGGCGCTCTTGATGCCGCTGAAGACGTTGCGCAGCCGGCCTTCACCGACATCGAGCGTCAGGCGCAAGAGCTTGTCCGAGCCTTCGACCGCTTCCGCCTTGACGATTTTGGCGATGCGCAGATCGACCTTCGAGAAGTCATCGATCTTGATCTCGGCCGCCAGCTCCTCGCCGCCGGGCAGGATCTTGGGCACGGCCGGGGCTTCGAACAAGACATCCAGCAGTTTGGCTTCCACCCGCTGCATCAAGTGCTCATATGTGCCGATCTGATGTGCGCCCAGAGCCCGGGCAGCGTCGGCAAATTGCATCGGCTCGACGCGCAAAAAGGTCTCGACCTTGGCCGCCAGCGCGGGCAGCACCGGCTTGAGGTAGATGGTCAGCAGGCGGAAGGCTTCGATGCAGACGCTGCAGACATCGTGCAGCACCGCATCCATGCCTTCTTGCTTGGCCAATTCCCAGGGCTTGTTCTGATCGACGTATTCATTCACCTTGTCGGCCAGCGACATGGTTTCGCGCAAGGCCTTGCCGAACTCGCGCTCCTCGTACAACTCGGCAATCAGCGCGCTGTGGGCGCGCAAGCCGTCCAGCAGGACGCGGCCTTCCACCCCCAGATCGGCGGACAAATGGCCGCCAAAGCGTTTGGTCAGGAAGCCGGCGGCGCGCGAGGCGATGTTGATGTATTTGCCCACCAGGTCGCTGTTGACGCGAGCGACGAAGTCCTCGGGATTGAAGTCGATGTCCTCGACACGGGCGTTCAGCTTGGCGGCGATGTAGTAGCGCAGCCACTCGGCGTTCAGCCCCAGGCCCAGGTATTTCAGCGGGTCGATGCCGGTGCCCCGGCTCTTGCTCATCTTTTCGCCCGAGACGGTGATGAAACCGTGCACGAACACATGGTCCGGCGTCTTGCGGCCGCTGAAATGCAGCATGGCCGGCCAGAACAGCGTGTGGAAATAGGTGATGTCCTTGCCGATGAAGTGGATCTGCTCGACCGTGTCATCCGCCAGGAAGGCGTCAAAGTCGCGGCCGGTTTTGCCAAAGTAGTTCTTCAGCGAGGCGAGGTAGCCGATCGGCGCGTCCAGCCAGACGTAAAAGTATTTGCCCGGCGCATCGGGGATTTCAATGCCGAAATAGGGCGCGTCGCGGCTGATGTCCCAGTCGCCGAGGCCACCGTGGCCGTCTTCGTCCTTCGCGAACCATTCCTTGATCTTGTTCAGCACCTCGGCCTGCAAGCCGACCTTGGCCGTCCAGTCTTCCAGGAAGGCCACGCAGCGCGGGTCGGACAGCTTCACGAAGTAGTGCTCGCTGCTCTTCATCACCGGTGTCGCGCCGGTGAGCGTCGAGTACGGGTTCTTCAGCTC
>CANFYD010000405.1 GCA_947450745.1 Burkholderiales bacterium | reverse complement strand
GAAGTCGGGGTGTGATGAGGTGCGGTGCAATGCGTTGTGATGCGCGTTCAGTGGGGCCGCACGGCATCCACCAACTTTTGCAGCAGGTTGAGGGTTTGCAGATTGATTCGCTCCAACCTGGCCAAGCTGCTCTCCACTCGCTGCAAGCGGTCGGCCTGCTGACCATGGTCGAGCGTCGAAATTTCGGCCGTCAGTTCGCCCACATCGGCAGCGCTGAGCTTCACACGCGACAAATCGACCGACAAGTCGCCGTCCAGCAAACGGCCCATGCCGCTCTGCAGCACATCGGAGATCACCTTGCCCGGCGTTTGCGCTTCATGTGCGATGTCTCGCAGCACCTCTTCCACATCGGCCAGGGTCAAATGCAGCTTATTCCCCATATAACCCAGCAAGAGCAGGCGGTCACACAGCGAGTTGATGCGCCGCGGAATACCCTGGCTGGCCCTGAAGATCGCCGGAAATGCGTGGGGCTCGAAGGTCGGCTTGCCGGTACTGCCGGCGCATTTGAGCCGGTGATCGATGTAGCGCTGAGTTTCTTCCTCGTCCAGCGGCCCGATATGGCAAGTGGCCGCGACGCGTTGACGAAACTGCTCCATTTCCGGGCGCTGCAAGATACCTCGAAATTCCGGCTGACCGACCAAAAATGTCTGCAACAACGACTGATTGCCGAACTGGAAATTCGACAACATGCGCAGCTCTTCAACCGCCCGCGCCGTCAAGTTCTGCGCTTCATCCACGACCAACAAACAGCGCTTGCCCTGGCTGGTCTGATTGACAAAAAAGGCTTCCAGGCTCATCAACAGCTCGGACTTGGGCAAATCCTTGACCCGCACGCCAAAAGCGGCACCGACCATGCGCAAGGTGTCTTCAGCACCGAGCTGGGTGGTGACCAGATTGCCAATCGACACATTGCTGCGGTTCAGGCTTTCCAGCAAACCGCGCAACAAGGTCGTTTTACCCGCACCGATTTCGCCGGTGATGACGATGAAACCATCGTTGCGTAGCACACCGTAGTCGAGATAGGCCTTGGCGCGGCGGTGCTGTTTGCTGCCAAAGTAGAAATTGGGGTCGGGGCTCAGCTGAAACGGCTTGCTGCTCAATCCGTAAAACGCTTCGTACATGGGCTAGAACTGCTGCACAAGGTTGGCAAATACCGCTCGTTCGCGGTAAGAAGTGAGGCTGACAAATTCGCTGAACCGCGCCCCGACGGAAATGGATGTGCGCAGGCCCAAGCGGCTGCTCCAGTTGGCGGTGATGGCTTTCAGCGTAGTGGCTTGCGTCGCCAAGTCGCCCTGAGATTCCGTCTGTGACGCCGTCAAGGTTGCGTTGCTGATCGGCGTCAGGCGCTGGGTCAGGCTGACCGTCAGGCCGCGTTGAACAATTCGCCCGGACGCGGCCAGATCACCGCTGCCCACAACGGCCCCGAGCCGACTGGTGCTGCTGCGGCTGGCCGTGGTCGTCAACGTGGTGCGCAAACCTTGCCAGGTAAAGGACGCTTCTTGGCGCTCCTGCAGTGACGGGCTGGAAGTCAAGAACCCCGAGGTCGCGACTGCGTTGGGATTCAGACCCAAGCTCAGCAGGGTGTTGCGAACCAACAGGTCACGCTTGACCAGATCGGGCTCCAACGAGGCGAACTGCAGAAAGTACAAGTCGTAATTGCTGTTCAGGCCACCGACGTTCGAGCCGTTACCGAGCGACACGCTTTGCGAGCTGAGCAGCCGGAACGAGCTGCGAGCCATCCGGTGGTCGAAGTTGAAGGTGTGGGCGTCGCCGTATTCATGGCTCTGCCAATCCGCTGTCAATTTGGTACGAGGCGAGAGCGACCAACTGACGTCCACACCGGCCGTGCTGCTGTTGGTTTTGCCGTTGCTGCTGCCCGCCAAGCCCGTGCTCAGGTAGTCATTGCGTTCGCGCCCGGCATTGATACCAAAGCTCAAATCGGGTTCAGGGCGGTAATTCAAGCCGACACGGGCCATGGCTGACATATTCTTGCCCCCCGTCTTGAAGCTTGACTGTTGCCCGGATCCCATCGTCCACCAATTCAGCGGCCCGGTACCCAGGCCGTCAAAGCGCAGGGAGGCCGTCTGATTGCGGCTGTCGCCTGCGATCGAGTCCTTGGCATTCGTTTCAACAAAACTGGCGCGAGCGTCGTATGCGGCCCAGCCGAGCACCCTGCCCTTCACATGGGGCGACACGCTGACCGTGGCCACCTCGGTGCGGTTCGGGTTGCTCAAGGTGTTGTCGATGGTCTGCTGGCCAAAGGCCGACGACACCTGCTGAGCGATGCTGGCTTGGGCATCGAGGGACAAAAAGTTCTTGATCAACTCGGTCGACCCCTGAGCAGCCAAATTCTGCTGCAACCGATTTGGGGCGCTCGTCTTGACGTACAGCACACCGTTGAGCGAGTAATCCAGCGAACCTTTGATGGGGCCCGTCGTGCTCAGCACGCTGATACCGGGCGTCACCAAGGTGATCAGTGCAGCGTCTTTGTTGATGCTGCTCAGAGTGTTGTTGTCTGTCCAGGTTTGGGTCACGCCCAGGCGCGCTGTGACGCGCAAGCCTCCGGAGGACGGCGCGCCTGCTCTGCTGATTGATGTACTGCCAGACGCACTGCCGAGCGAACTACCCGCCCCGCCCCAGTCTGAACCGCCCGCATCTTGCGCGAACACGGCACCCGCGCAGAGGCTGGCAAGCAAGGTCAAACCAAACTGACTCAGCTGACCCAAAGGAGAGCACCACACTGCACGTCTGTGCTTCAGCGGCTGACGGCAGCGCTGAGCGCTCTCGCACACGCCCCCGCCCGCGCCCTCAACTCTTGGCTGTTTCACTGCCGCTCCCGTAGCCGTATCCGTAGCCATAGCCGTATCCATAACCGTAGCTCCCGGAGGCATTGCCGCTGGCCTGATTCAGCAGCAACATCTTCAACGGGCAAGCCTCGATGGTTGCCAGCGCTTGAAGCACCGCGCTTTGAGCCGTCCGTTCCGCGTGCACCACCATCACGATCTGCCCCATATGGGACGCTAGCACGCGCGCCTCGGTGGTCAGTAGCAGCGGCGGAGAGTCGAAAATAATGATGCGGTCGGGGTAGCGCTTGGCCATGTTCTCGAGCAGCGTACACATCGCGTCGCTGGCGAGCAGCTCTGTGGCACGCGCATGCGGTGTGCCGCTGGGCAGCAAGGTGAGCTTGTCCACATTGGTCCGCAACATGACGCTGGCCATGTCGACCGAATTTTCAAGCACGTCGAGCAAACCGGGGCCATTCGGCAGACCGAGCATGCGTAAGACTGACGGCCGGGCGACGTCGGCATCCACCAACATGACCGTATTGTCTTGTTCAGCCGCAATGCTCAAGGCCAGGTTCAGCGCCGTAAAGCTCTTGCCCTCGCCGGCCAGTGCACTGGTCACCATGATGAGATTGGCATGGTTGAGCGTGGCCGCACCCCGGCCCATGGCGTTTTGAATCAAGGGCCGTTTCACGACACGGTACTGATCCGCCAGCGTCGAGCGGGCGGCCTTGGGCGTCAAGAACCCCTGTGCTTCCAAGGCATCCAGATCCAGTTCGACCCGCGATGAGAGCGGGTGCGCTGGCTCGGCGGGTTTGGCAGGCTCCGCAGACTTGGCGGGCGGCACCACTTGCGGCGGCTGAGTCTCAGAAGAGATGCCGCCGCGCGGCTGCAAATAGCTGTCGTCGGGCATCACCGCCCCTGCTTGGCGCAATTGCTCCAAACGGAGTGCCGCTTGTTCTATCAGGCTACTCATCTCACACCACCTGCCTGCTCAACACAATCGCCATCGCCGTCAACCCCAGCACAAAGAGAACGACCAAACTCCCGGAAGCCGCAGCGAACCGGATCAGATCGACCCGCTGACGCCGGCGATCGGAGTCCGTCACCAATCGAGTCACTACGCCCAGTATCGGCAGGTCCACGCGCGACCTGAGCTCAATAGCGTCATGAAAAACCGGACGCAACTGGCTGACCGCGAAGGACACAAAGATGCCCGCCCCCAAGGAAGCTGCCATCGCAGCAGCCAGCAGCAACAGCCGGTTAGGTGCGACCGGCCGGGGCGACACACGCGGAGGGTCGATCAAGCGGAAGTCAGCCACCCCCGAGGCCAAATCAAGCTCGCCCGACATCGAAGCCGACTCGCGCCTGGAGACCAGATCTTCATAATTCTTCTTGTGAATCGCGTAATCCCGGTTCAACTG
>CANFYD010000404.1 GCA_947450745.1 Burkholderiales bacterium | reverse complement strand
GCGCGAGCCGCCGCCGCCGGACAACTGGGTCTGGCAGCACCCGCAGGTGTTGGCCACGCCGCATATCGCCGGCGAGGCCCGCGAATCGGTGGTGGCCGAGCAGTGCCTGGATGCGCTGCGGCGCGCGCGCGCCGGCTTGGCGCAGCCGTTGGCGGTGGACCGCAGCGCCGGTTACTGATCCTAGATCCGGCAGTTGACCGCTCCCCACCGCCTCGGAGGCCGCATGTCTCTTGAGTTTGCTCTGTCCGCACGTCATCACCATTTGGGTGAGTACGCTACGCAGCCGATTGAGCCGCGCTACGGCACGCTGTCTGCGTTGCTTCTCCTGGTGGGCAAGAGCCCACTGCGTCGGCGCGCCTTGCCATCGCACCGCATCGCAGCCCACTAAGCCGCGTCCAACTGCCGGATCTAGGATCAACCGCCCCGGCGCTCGCCAAATCGGAGTTGCTTTGGCCTCAATACGGCGCGGCCAAGGCCTTGGCGATGCGCTGGCGGTTGACGGTGGTTTTGGGCACCTTGACGTTGAACCAGCTGCGCACGTCTTCTTCCAGCCCGATGCCGTGCATGAAGTTGTAAATCGCCTTTTTCAGGCCGACGCCGAGCACATCGTGGTCGACGCCGGTCGGGTCGAAAAAGCCGACATCATTCTGCGCAAACGACACCGGCGGCAGTGGCCGCAGCGTGACGCCGTAGTCCGCCGGGCTCTTGCCCACTGGCGAATGCACGGTGCAGGCAAAGCGGTGGAAAAAGCCGCTCTGTATGCAGCCCTGCTCGAACAGCTGGCGCACATATTCCAGCGCGTCCACCGTGTCTTGCACCGTTTGCGTGGGGAAGCCGTACATCAGGTAGGCATGGACCAGCACGCCGGCATCGGTGAACGAGCGGGTGACGCGGGCCACTTGCTCGACCGACACGCCCTTTTTCATCAGGTTCAGCAGCCGGTCTGAAGCCACCTCCAGCCCGCCGGAAATGGCGATGCAGCCGCTGTCGGCCAACTGCTGGCAAAGCTCAGGGGTGAAGGTCTTCTCGAAGCGGATATTGCCCCACCAGGAAATATCCAAATGGCGCGCTTGCAGCTCGGCCGCCAGCCCTTTCAAGGCCTTCGGCGGCGCCGCTTCATCGACGAAGTGGAAGCCGGTCTGCCCGGTCTCCTGGACGATCGCTTCGATGCGGTCCACCAGCAGCGTGGCGGATGCGCCCTCGTAGCGGGAGATGTAGTCCAGCGAGACATCGCAGAAGCTGCATTTCTTCCAGTAGCAGCCATGCGCCACCGTCAGCTTGTTCCAGCGCCCGTCCGACCACAGCCGGTTCATCGGGTTGAGCATGTCGAGCAGCGACAAATAGCGGTCCAGCGGCAGGCCGTCCCAGGTCGGCGTGCCGACCTCGGCAAACGCCACGTCGGGTTCGGCAAAGTTGATGTACTTGACCAAGCCCTCGTCGGTGCGCACAAAACTGCGCACCAGCCGCTGCCGCGAGCGCTTGCCGCCCAGGTGTTCCAGCAAGGCCAGCAGCGGCCGCTCGCCAGCGTCCAGCGTCACAAAGTCGAAGTAATCGAACACGCGCGGTTCGGTCAGCTCGCGCAGCTCGGTGTTGACAAAGCCGCCGCCCAGCGCCACGGTGATCTGCGGGTGCGTGGCCTTGATCGTCTGCGCGATGCGGAAGGCCGCGTACACCGCGCCGGGGAAGGGGACCGAGATCAGCACCAGCGTCGGCGCGTGGCGTTCGATGGCGGCCAGGGTCAGGTCGCGCAGCGTCAGGTCCACCAGGTTTGGCGGCGCGGCCAGCGCGGCGGCCAGCGGCTCGAAGGTCGGCTGGCTGGTGGCCAGCGATTCGGCATAGCGGACAAACTCGAAGCGTGGGTCGACGGCTTCGCGCAGCACATCGGCCAAGTCGTTCAGGTACAGCGTGGCCAAGTGGCGGGCGCGGTCTTGCAGGCCCAGCGCCCCGAAGGCCCAGGCAAGCGGGTCGCCGCCGTCGTCGTCCACATAGACATCCAGCGAGCGAAAGCGCGGCCCCTCGGGCAAGAACTGGCGCGTGCAGATGCGGTGCGCCAGCGTCGAGTCGCGGCCCTGCAAAAAAGCGATCGTCGGGGTGATGGTCGAGAGGTAGCGGGCAAAGGCGTCGTCAAAGCCCTGCACCAGCGGCGCGCGCTGACTGACCGCGATGGCCTGCACGCAGGTCCGCAGTGCCAGCAAACCCTCGCGTGAAAACAGCTTCAGCATCAAGGCCAAGGCCAAATCCTCCTGCACGGCGGCCACGCCGCGCGAGCGCAGGAAGCCGGTCAGGTAGGCGGTGGACGGGTAGGGGGTGTTCAGCTGCGTCATCGGCGGGATGACGCTGAGCACGCGCAGGGCGGGGTTCTGGTGGGGCATGGAGTCGCAGGTTGGGAGCCCTATTTTGCCAGCCTGCAGGGATTCGGCTCAGCGGAGGGGGGAACTTTGGTCGTCCCGTAGGGCGGGTCGCGACCCGCGAGCGATGCAGGCAGGGCACCGTCGTGCCGAAATGAGCCGGCCTGGCGCAACGCGGGTGCCACATCCGGCCACACGCGGGTCGCGACCCGCCCTACAGCTACTTTTGTAGCGAGCGGCTGTCAGGCTTGGGCGGGGAGCGCAGTGACCGGAACGTACTCCTTGTACGTGAGGACCACGAGCATCCGACCAACGACGCATGGCAGCCGCTCGCTACAAAAGTCAGGGGCTGCTGCTCAAGGTGCATTGCTGCTGGGTATTGCTCGGGCAAGGGCCGACCCAGCGCAGTTGCAGCGCGTCGGCGGGCGGCAGCGCGGCGCTGAGGGTTTGCAGCGCGGCCGGCGTGGTGTTGAAGCTGGCCAGCGTCGCCCAACTGCCGCCTGTGCTGCCGCTGGCGCTGCTGCGGTAGTCGAGCGAGTAGTTGCTGTGCGGCCGCAGCGCCCGGCTGTTGATCAAATAGCGGCCGCCTTCCAGCGTGAAGCTGGGTCGCTCGGGGAACGGTTGCGCCAGCGGCTCGCCGACGAACAAGCCCTGGCCCGGCCATTGCACCGCTTTCCAGTAGGCCTCGATCAGGCTGCCGCCGCGGTAATACTGGTCGATCAAGACCGACGCGCTGGAGAACTTCTGGGTGAAGTTGCAGGGCTCTTCCACCGTGCCGTAGCTGGCGGTGGCGCCGCCGTCCAGCCAATCGGTGATCGGCATTTGCGTGTTGGCGTTGGGCAGCAGGCCGCCGTAGGAGGTCAAGGTGTCGGCCGCCGCGCCGGGCCGGAAGCTGTTGCTGGCAATGCCGGGCACCTGGGCCAGGCCGGTGAAATAAAACAGCACGCCGGTCTTGCCGCTGAGGCTGTCGCTGGCGGTGCCGGCCGAGTTGTCGAGGTAGTTCAGCGTCAGCCGCCCGGCCCACTGCGCGGGCAGGGCGGTGTAGTCGCTGGCGCGCACGCTGCGGGCGCTGTCGCTGGTGCGCAGCAGATAGCCGTCGCCGCTGGGCAAGCTGGCATCGGCCAGCACGCCGCGGTCGATCAAGGCCTTGGCGGCCTCCAGCGTGCGTGCGCCCAGCATCATCGACGGGCGGATCTTGTGGTCCGTCCAGGGCTGACTCGATTCGGAGTCGAAATAGGGCGAGGCCGCCGTGACCACGCAACCGCTGCCGCAATATTTGCTGTCGTAGCCCAAAGCCAGCGCGCTGGTGATGCTCATGGCGCAAGCGCCGACCACGCGTGACGGTGCGGTCCAGGTCAGCAGCGTGGCTTGCACGCCGCTGGGCAGTTTGGCGTCCACCTCGGTCTTCAGCGCGGCAAAGTCGGTGGCCGACAACGTGGCGGCGCCGGTCGTCAACTTGACCCGGATGATGTTGGCTGCCGGGACGCCGCGTGCCGTTTGGTAGTAAGCCGCAATCGCTTCGGAGAGCGGATCGCCGTCGGCAATGATCACGCCCAACTGTGCCGCCACCATGCCCTTGGCTGGCAAGCTCAGGCCCAGCGTGGTGGTGGCGCTGCCAACGGGTACGGGTGTGGGAGCCGGCGTCGGCGTTGGCGTTGGGGTCGGGGTCGGGGTCGGGGTGCTGACCACCGGACTACCCCCGCCGCCGCCGCAGCCGTGCAGCAGCAAGGCCGCACACAGCAGGCCGGTCGGGAGGCGGCGCTGCGCGGGGGCCGCTGAGGGAGTTGGGGTGGTGGCGGATCTGGCGCTCGGATTCATGGCGTGGATTTTTTCACTTTGCTCGGTGGAGCAAGGCGGGAGATGGCG
>CANFYD010000403.1 GCA_947450745.1 Burkholderiales bacterium | reverse complement strand
TCGATCAAATAGCTGCCGGTGGCGTCGGTGTAGCGGATTTCGTTGCCGATGCGGATTTCCCACAGACCGGGCATGGCACTCAGGCGCACTTCTTCAATCTTGGGCAAGCCGGCCAAGCGCTCGGTCAGATTTTTGCGGATCAGCGCTTCATTGGCCTGCGCCAGCAAGGGCAGGCTCAGTAGCAGCGCAGCGGCCAGGGGCGCCAACCGGGTTGCCAGCAGTGATTTGAAATGCAGAGGTTTCATAGGTTCCATCGAGCGAGCGAGCAATCAGGGATTCAACAAAGTCAGGCACCTAAAGCACGCGAGGTCAGCCAACGCTTCAGGGGAGCAACAGCATTCAGAGCGCTGATGCCGCGGTTGCGCAATTCGCGCAAAGGGGCGGCGTCGCTGGCAAACACGCGCAGCAGGCCGTCGGTCAACTCGCCCATCGCCCAGGTGGCGGTCTGGCGCTCACGCACATAGCGGCGCAGCAAGCGCTCATCCGCCAGCGGCCGCCAGCTTTCGCGCTGACTCAGCACCTCCGCCAGCGCGGCCACATCGGCCAAACCCAGGTTCAGGCCTTGCCCGGCCAGCGGATGCACCAAATGCGCGGCATCGCCCAGCAACACCCAGCCCGGGCCGACCAGTGGCGTGGCCCGCGCCAGCGCCAGGGGCCAGCAAGCGCGTTGCCCGGCCAAGCGCAAATGCCCGGCCGCGCCGCCGCTGGCCTCGTTCAAGGCCGCTTCAAACTCTTCCACAGGGGCGGCCAGCAACTCGGCAGCACGCGCTTCCGGCAGCGACCAGACCAGGCCGTAGGAAACGGCGGGCAGCGGCCGCTCGAAGGGCAGCAGGGCCAGCACATCGGGGCTGCGAAACCATTGACGCGCGACGCCTTGGTGGGGTTGATCGGCGGTCAAGCGGGCTGCCAGCGCTTGGTGGCCGTAGGGCTGCGACTCGAAGCGCACCCCCAAAGCGGCGCGTTCGGCTGAATCACGACCTTCGCACAGGGCGGTCAGCGCCGCCGGCACCGGCTCGTCCACCACATGCACATGGGGTGAAAAGCGCAGCGCCGTGGCCAATTGCAGCTCCAGCGCTGCAGCGTCAACGATGAAGGCCAGCTCGGACACGCCCTGCTGCCAAGCCGAAAACTCCAACATCGAACCGGGCCGGTCGCCACTGACCTTCATGTCATAAACGGGACTGATCGCGTCGGCAGGCAGCGATTCCCAAACCTTCAGTTCGCGCAGCAGCCGCACCGAAGCGGCATTCAGCGCGTAGGTGCGCACGTCTTCGCGCTGCTTTGGGCTCACTTCGGCCGTGCCCAGCAAAGCCACGCGCAAACCCTGAGCGCCCAGGGCCAAAGCCAGGCTGCGCCCCACACAACCGTTGCCACGAACCAAGACGTCATAACTTTGCATGGCGGCATTGTAGGCAAGCAATTTATCGCTCCAACACGCCTCATCCAAAGCCCCGAACCTCGCTCGGGCGCGAGCGACTAAAATGCCGAGTAGCCCGTCAGTTTTTTGTCCCTTGCTGACAACGCCGCTCGTTTCACGAGTGCCGATTCGTCACGTCACACCCGAAGAAAGTCCTCCATGAGTCTCCAATGCGGCATCGTTGGCCTGCCCAACGTCGGCAAGTCCACTCTTTTCAACGCACTGACCAAGGCCGGCATCGCCGCCGAAAACTACCCCTTCTGCACGATCGAGCCCAACGTCGGCGTGGTTGAACTGCCCGACCCGCGTTTGGCTGCCCTGGCCCTGATCGTGCAGCCGGAGCGGGTCTTGCCCGCCGTGGTCGAGTTTGTGGACATTGCCGGCCTGGTGGCCGGTGCCTCGAAGGGCGAAGGCCTGGGCAACAAGTTCCTCTCCCACATCCGCGAGACCGACGCCATCGTCAACGTCGTGCGCTGCTTTGAAGACTCCAACGTGATCCACGTCAGCGGCCGGGTCGATCCGATCTCCGACATTGAAGTGATACAGACCGAGCTGTGCCTGGCCGACCTGGGCACGGTGGAAAAGAGCTTGCATCGCTACAACAAGGCCGCCCGCTCCGGCAATGACAAAGAGGCGATGGCCTTGGTCAAGGTGTTGGAAAAATGCCAGGCAGCGTTGGACCAAGCCAAACCGGTGCGCGGCATCGATTTCTCCAAGGACGAGCTGGTGATCTTGAAGCCGCTGTGCCTGATCACTGCCAAGCCGGCGATGTTCGTGGCCAACGTGGCCGAGGACGGTTTCGAAAACAACCCCTTCCTCGACCGCTTGCGTGAATATGCAGCGGCCCAGAACGGTCCGGTGGTAGCTATTTGCGCCAAGACCGAGGCCGAGTTGGCTGACATGGAAGACGAAGACCGCACGATGTTCCTGGCCGAGATGGGGCAGGACGAGCCGGGCTTGAACCGCCTGATCCGCGCCGCGTTCACGCTGCTGGGCTTGCAAACCTACTTCACCGCGGGCGTCAAGGAAGTGCGTGCCTGGACCGTGCCGATCGGTGCGACCGGCCCGCAAGCCGCCGCCGCCATCCACACCGACTTCGAGCGTGGTTACATCCGCGCGCAGACGATTGCCTACGAGGACTTCATCACCTACAAGGGTGAGCAAGGAGCGAAGGACGCCGGCAAAATGCGCGCAGAAGGCAAGGAATACATCGTCAAGGACGGCGACGTTTTGCACTTCCTCTTCAACGTCTAAATCTCAGCCGCTCAGTCGTCACCCGCCCGTTCACCTGCAAACCCATGACTTCCAACGCCCTGGTCTCCAATCCTGCTGCCCCCGCCCTGCAGCTCAATGAGTCGGCCGCGCCTGAATCCCGGCAATTCCTGACCTTTCGCGTCGGTACCGAGGAATACGGCATCGACATCCTGCGCGTGCAGGAAATCCGCTCTTACGAACCGCCGACGCGCATCGCCAATGCGCCGGAATTCGTCAAGGGCGTGGTCAATCTGCGCGGCGTGATTGTGCCGATTGTTGATCTGCGTCTACGTCTGGGCATGCCGGGCGAGTACAACAGCTTCACGGTCGTGATTATTCTGAACGTGGGCCAACGCGTCGTCGGCATCGTGGTGGATTCGGTCTCGGACGTGCTGGAGTTGCAGTCGGACGACATCAAAGCCAGGCCGGAAATCGCCGCCGCGCTGGACGCCCGCTTCATCACCGGGGTGGGAAAATTGTCCGACCGGATGTTGATCCTGCTGGACATCGAGGCGATGGTGAACAGCCCGGATTTCGGCTTGGTCGATTAACGAGCGTTTGACTTTTGCGCCGCAATCGGGCGCGTAAGTTAGTCTTTACACTCGCTTACAGCTTGCAGACACGTCATTACCAGAATAGCCCTAGCGGTTTAGCACTCAATGCAAGAGAGTGCTAATATTGAATTCTTGGAACCAGAAAGGTTCGGTTTGCCAAAGGAAGTGAAGACGATGACTACCACCCCCTCTGCTTTGACGGTCCGTGACCCTTGGTCGCTGGTCCCCTCGTTGGGCAACCTGGATGCGTATATCTCCGCCATCAACCGCCTACCGCTGCTGACCCAGGAAGAAGAGAGTTCTGCCGCCCGCCGTCTGCGCGAAACCGGCGACATCGACTCGGCCGGCAAGTTGGTGCTGTCGCACTTGCGCTTGGTGGTGTCGATCTCACGCCAATACATGGGTTACGGCCTGCCTCAGGGCGACTTGATCCAAGAAGGCAATGTCGGCTTGATGAAGGCCGTCAAACGCTACGACCCCGATCAGGGCGTGCGGCTGGTCAGCTACGCCATGCACTGGATCAAGGCCGAAATCCACGAATACGTGTTGCGCAACTGGCGCATGGTCAAGGTCGCCACGACCAAGGCGCAGCGCAAGCTGTTCTTCAACCTGCGCTCGATGAAGCACAGCATGAAGGAAGCACAGAGTGACGACATGACGCACCGGATGAGCTTGACCGAAGCACAGCTCGATCACGTGGCGCGCACTTTGAACGTGAAACGCGAAGAAGTGCTGGAAATGGAAACTCGCATGTCCGGCGGCGACGTGGCACTGGAGCCGCAAACCGACGACGACGGCGAAAGCTATGCCCCGATCGCGTATCTGGCCGACGAAAGCCAGGAACCGACCCGCGTGCTGGAAATGCAAGCCCGCGACTCTCTGGCCAGCGACGGCATCAGCCGGGCCCTGGAAGCGCTGGATGTGCGCAGCCGCCGCATCGTCGAAGAGCGCTGGTTGAAGGTCAACGACGACTCGACCGGCGGCATGACGCTG
>CANFYD010000402.1 GCA_947450745.1 Burkholderiales bacterium | reverse complement strand
TCGGGTCGTTTTCGTAATGCCCGACCAGGATCGGTTGGGACAGGAAGCGCAAGTCCATCGCCTTCACCACCACCTCCAGCCGGCGCTTGGTGCGCGGCGGCACGCGGTTGCGCGCCGAGCCGCCCATCAAGCCGCGCAGCACTGCGTCCGGGTCGTCGGCGGTGGGCGGGCCGGCGTCGTAGCTGACCGGCATCGGCTGTTCGATCGCCCGCGTGGACGGCGGCTGCTGCTGGAGCCGAATCGTCGAGCCGCTGACGAGCAGATCGGCCAGCGCCGAAAAATAGGCTTGCGTCGACAACAGATCGCCGTGTGCGGCCGGCAAGTAGTAATAGCGGCCCACCCCGCCGATGCGGCCGGAATCCCAGGTCACCGTGCCGTCGCCCCGGGTCGTCCCGACCATCTTGAGGCGCACGCCGGGCGTGCCGTCTTTGCGCTTGGAACCGTCCGCCTCCTCGCGCACACCGCAGGGCGTGTTCGGCGCGGCACCGAACACATAAACGCTCTTGGCTTCGTAAGCGGCCGGCAGCGCCGGTTGCGCCGTCCCGTCCTGCTTCCACAACCAGGCCGCGCTGTCCAGCACCTCCTGCGTCGGCGTGCCCGCATGTTGGTCGCCAAACCAGAAGTCCTTGACCTTGGACTTCAGGCCGATCCAGGTCTTGGCTTGTTGATAGTCATACAACTCGCCGCCGTCCGACTGACCTTGGAAGGTGTCGGTAAAGCCCGGTTTGGGCAGCAATTGCAAGGGGCCGCGGAAGCCGGCAATGATGTCGAGCACTTGCTGCATGTCGTGCTTCAAGTCCAGCCGCACCAGCGTGCGCAGGGTGTCGCCCTTGCCGATCAAGTTCTCGACCATCGAGTGCGCGCCCTGGTTCGGCGTGCCCAGCATGATCAGCCGCGAGCCTTCTCTGGCCATCACCGCGTCGATGACGGCGCGGCGCTTGTAAATGCAGGCGCGCACCACCAAGCCGCCCATGCTGTGCGCCAGCAAGCGGATCGGCTGCTGCGACTGCTTCATCAATTGGTCCAGAAACTCGCCCAGCCGCTCGGCCAGCACGTCGAGCGGTTGCCGCCAGTCATAGGGAAAAGGCTCGACGCGGTGGGTATCGGCCAGGTATTTGCAGACGCGGCCGTAAAACATCGCGAACAGCTCCTCCGCCTCGACCGCCGGGCGCGCCCATTCGATCTTGGACAAGCCGCCGGTGGCGATGTCGCCTGGATCGAACCAGACCCGGTCGTTCCCCGACACCCGCAGGTGCGAGCCCATCACGCCGGGCAGCACCACCACGATCGGGCGCGGCGCAGCGGCAGCGTCCCGGCTCGCCCCGCTGGCGGCCAGCGCTTCTTCAAAGTCGGCTTGACTGGGCAAGGCGCGAAACATCGGCAGTGCAGCCGGGTCGCCGACCACCAACCAGTCGCGCAAGGCGCTGCGCGTGTCGGCGTTGACGAAATAGCGGAAGTGCGACACGTCGGCACCGCGGTCGAACAAGACCCGCGCGCCGGACTTGGGTGCCACGCCGGCCAGCATCGAGGTGGTGTTGACGACCAGATCGTTGTCATCGCAGTCGAACAGCAAAAAGTCGGTCAGCAGCACGCCCAGACGCTTGAGCAGGTTGCCGCCCTGGATGTCGCCGGCGATCACCGACATCGCCAGGTCGCTGCGCACCGGCGCGTCCCGCAGCAGTCGGGCCATCGGCGAGTCGGGCAGCATGGCTTCAATACCGGGTACCAGATGGGCGTTGGTGCGGTTCTTGGCAATCTCGATCACGACCCGCTTGAAGGCCGAATACAGCGGGCTGCCGAAAAAGAACGGCACCATGCCGATCAGCGTCAGCAGGCCGGACAAAAACACATCGAAATTGCCGCTGGCCAGCTTGGTGCCGCTGGCCGGGCTGGCCGCGCGCACATAGCGCTGCACGACGATGCGGCGCTCCCGCAGCAGCGCACTGAGCCGGCGCAGTTGCTGGCGCTGGTCAAAATGGGCGCGGTCCAACTCGCCCCGGACGCGTGCCGACTCGTCGGCGTCGGCCTCGCCAACGCCCTCGAAAGCGTAGGCATAGTTGTCGATGAACGCATCGAAGTTTTCAAGGCACAGCAGGTCGGCCACCAAGCCGCCGCGCGAGTGCGAGACCAGGCTGATGTGGGCCCCGATGGGCAAGGCGCTCAGCAGGTCGATCGCGTTCTCGATCGGGCTTTGCGACAGCGTGCGGTGCTCGAAGGCGTAGATGCCGCCAGTAAAGCGCGCTTCCAGCGCTCCCCAGAGGTCGCGGTCGCCGTTGCGCAGGTCGCCAAAACTGCCCAGCGTGCTGGACGCCGTGCCGTGCACGAACACCAGCATCGGGCGGCTGTCCAGCGGCCCGGTCGGCTGGCTCAGCGACAAGCCGCTGGGCTGCAGATCGCCGGGCTGGCCGGTCGCCGCCACCCAGGCGTAGAGGCCCGGCACTTGATCGAGCTGCTTCTCGATCGCCCACATCAAGGCCTTGGTGCCGGCCCAGGACACGCCCAGCTCTGCCTTGTCCGGCAACTGATCCAGCGCCTGTTGAAGGATGGCGTCGGGCTGCAGGCCGACCACAAAGGTGAAGACCTTGCTGATCAGGCCGCCGACCGCTTCGCCAAAGCCACGGCCCGGTGCCGCACCGAGCGCACGCAGTTGCTCCAGCAAGATGGAGCCGTCTGCCGCGATCATTTCCGGGTGGGTGCGGGACAGGGTCTCGCGCAGCCGCCCGGCGCTGGTGATCAGCGTGCTGCCGTCGGCCAGCTCCAGCAGAATGACCTCGTTCGCCGCCGCTTCGTGCTCTTGTTTGGCCGCACCGTCGGCCGCCCCGCGCGCGGCCGGACTCAGATCAAAGCTGGGCCCGGCAGTCAAATAGCCGGAGGGCAAAAATACATCGTCGCTGCGACCGGCCGAGCGCGCCGCCGGGGTCAGCAGCGACGGAAGCTTGGCCTCGGTGGCGCGACCATTGAACTGGATCTTCACGTTGCGACTGGGACTGGACATGGCGAACTCCCGCAAGATGCAAACGGCCGCGCAGGCCCGGCTTAATGGCTGGTGATCAGACCGTGAATGGCACTTGGGCCACGAAGGCCGCCACGGCGGTGGTGTTGCCCAGCAAGAACAGATTCGGCGACTGTGTGGGCGGCAGGCCGGCGCGAATGCGGCCGTGGAAGCTCTTGTAGTTGCCGGTGAAGGCGCCCTGGTTCCAAACCTTCAACAACTGGCCGGTGAACGCCCCGTTATGCGGCCCATCCATCGAGGTCTGGTTGTCCTGGCAGCCGGAGATCAGCAGCACGGCCGGCTTGAACTGCCCAAGCAACGCAGTGGCATGGGCCGCCGCGCCGACCTGAGCCAGCGCGGCGTCCGGGTCAATGGTGGCGCTGGCAGCAGCTTTGGCCACATCGATCTGCAGTTGATCGTAGAAGGCTTTGTGCTCGCTATAAACCCGCCGAGCCACATCCTCCGGCATCAGCTTGATGCGCTGACCCGGTGGCGGCGGCGGTGGCGGAAAAGCCCGCGTGATGCTGCCACTGTGGCAGCTGTCGGACAGCACCAGGATGCGCACACCGCCAGCAAATTGACCCAGCTCGAAGTACAGCTCGTCGTCGAGCATTTGGCCGTCGAACAAGCACCAGGTTTCGTCCTGCTTGTCGGGCTCGTCACCGTTCAAGTCGGGCACCTGACCACCGTGGCCGGAGTAAGTCAGCAAGAAAAAATCGCCCGCCTTCAAGGCCTTGGCCGCTGCACGCAAGGCCGCCAGCACCGCCGCCCGCGTGCCTTTTTTGGTCAGCAGCACGGTCGACTTCATGCCCCGGGTCTTGGCGATGGCGGCCATGTCGTTGGCATCGAATTCGCAAGCGGACAACGGCCCTTCCCAGCCGCCGTAAGCCGCCGCGCTGACGGCATTCAGGCCGATGTGAAGTGAAAGAGCCTGGACCTTTTTGGCGGCTGCCGCAGCCGCGGCGGCAGAGGTGATCTTGGTGGCCATGATGTGGGTGTCTCCTGATCGTCGGGCGCAGAGCTTGCGCGAGCTTTTTTTGCCAGCTCCACTGCAACGGCAGCGGCGGCTGCTGGCGATCTTGTCTGCCAGTGCAAGCTTGCGAAACCCCTAACTTGCTCAGGATGTGCAAGGTGCGCCGGGCTGACGCAACGGCACCACGAAACGCCACCACGCCCAGGCTTCTAGCGCCGTGGCCAGCCCGGTTGCTGCAGCAACTGCGCAGCCACG
>CANFYD010000401.1 GCA_947450745.1 Burkholderiales bacterium | reverse complement strand
CCGCGTCCTTGCCAGCAAATAGGCGCGGATTTGTACCGGCGATGACAACCCCACCGGACTGCAACCTGGGCAAGGGCAGCCACGTCAACATCGTCGGCCGGCTGCGCAACAACAACTATGATCAGGACGGTTCAGAGGTTTACAGCCTCGCGTTCACTTGCGAGGAGATCGACTACCTCGACAGCAAGGCCGATGCCGAGGCGCGGCGCAGTCGTCAGCTGCAAGGGCAAAACGACGACCCGGTGAATGCTTCGACAAACGGGCCAACAAATGGGCCTGCAAGCGGGCAGGGCGATGGGCAGGGTGGCCACACCGTTGACAGCGAAGGTGACGGCCGACCCGATTCCGACATGCAAGACGCGTCGCTGAATGCGAATCGCAAGGCAGCGGCAACGCGGGCCAGCCGGGCCCGCATGGTCAGCAGCAGCCCGCCCAGGCGGTTCCATGGATCGCGCTTTTCGTCGGCGTAGTTGTGGTGCATATAGGACCGGCGCACTTTGCTGCCGGCGAGGATGTGGTTCTGGCAGCGATCGATCACGTTCAGTGAAACGCCCAGGGCCTGCATCAGGGTCGAGCCCGTTCGGCGAAGGTCGTGAGGTGTCCAGTTGCCATTCGCGCCATTGGCCAAAATCAGCGTGTTGTCCTGCCTGCGGCCCTTCAGTTTCACGGTGCGTTCTTTGAACTGTTCTTGCCGATCACCGACTTGTTTCGACACGGTCTTCACGTCAATGTGTCCGGTGTCTATGTTTGTGGCTGGGAACAGCCAGCGCGTCTTGCCCGTCACTTCATGAAGCTGCTTGAGGATTTGAATTGCGAAGGGCGACAAGGCAACGAGGTGTTCCTGCTTCTTGCCTTTTTACCTTTGACGTTTTCCTTGGGGATGAACCATGTGCGATTCTCAAAGTCGATGTGCGCCCATTCGGCCATCAGTAATTCGCCGATGCGGCAGAGGGTGGACAGACAAAGCCATAGGGCCAGTTGACTGGTCAGCTGAAGCGGGCGGGGAACGCCATACTTCGTCTCTGCGGGTGCGTTCGCGTACGTTTTGGTCATCGACTCAAAACGGGTCCAAAGCTCACGAATTTCAGAGGCATCCAGGATGCGTTCCCGCTCATCGCTCATGTCGTAATCGCTGGCGACGATTTTTTCCAGCTCGATCAGCGCGGCGGGGTTTCCTTCGCTGAGGAGCTTGCGCCAGGGCTGGCGCTTCTCAGCCCAATCGAACATCTGCTTGATGTCTTTGCCGACCTGCCCGGCCATCCGGTTGACGTCACGCGTCACCATGGCCTTCAACATATTGCGCAGGTCGTCCTCGGTGAGCTGGCGCACCGCCTTTGCGCCGATCCTTGGCAAAACGTCTTTGTTGAATGCACGCCGAATCTCGGAGTTACCATCCTGTCGTTTCATACCGTGTTCAATCCAGACGTTGAACATCTCAAGGACGGTTATTTCCTCTGCCGTCGCGGCAGCGGCCAGCATTGCTTTTGTTTCCTGCTGTGCTTCGATCCGGTCGGCTTGTTTGCGCTCGTTTGGGTGCAAGCCCTCTTTCAATTGGCGTCGCGCTTCATCACGTCGAGCATGGATTTCTTCCATATTCGACGCAGGCCAGGTGCCGGCTTGGTCTCTCGCACCGGCAAGAAAGCCAACGGCCCGGCATCGGGCGTGGCGGGTGGCTGGGTTGATTGTTTGGCCGGCGCCCCTCGTGAAAGAGCCCCGAGGCAGTTCACCAGAATTTCAAGCTACTGCTCAGCAGCATCGTGCCGCTCGCCAAGAGCAGGGCGGCTACTAAATATTGCGTCGCCCGCCTGTCCAGCTTGGAGGGGAAACGATGTTGCAGTCGGTTGACGAGGTAGACCACCGGTACGGCACAGGCCGTCAAACGCAGCGCTTGCATCGAGAACTCGCCGCTGCCCACCACCAGCAGCAAGCGCAACAGGGCATTGCAGGCAAACATCAACAACAGGCAGTGCTGCACGACCTGGCGCTCCAGCGGTTGGCGATACATGTGAAAGACCAGCGGCGGGCCGGCGCTGGAGAACAGGCCGCCCAGCACGCCTGAGAGTGCGCCAACAAAGGCAAAGGCTCGTGGTCCGGACAGCGCGGTGCGTGGTGGCCCTGGCCGCAGCAGCAACAAGGCACAGGCGATGATGGACGCACCCAGCAGGGCGCGCAAACCTTCGACGGCATTGCTGCTGAGCCAATGCAAAAGCCACACCCCGAGCAGTACGCCGACCAAACTGCTCGGCATGGCCGGCAGCATCACCCGCCATTGCGGCGTCAGCGCCTGGCGCTTGAAATAGACGGCCGCGTTCACCAGAGTCAGCACCGTTGCCGCATTGGCCGCATCGGCAATCGACGCCAGTTGCAGGCTGCCCACCAGGCCCAGCAGGATCAGACTGAAGGCAAAACCTGTCAGGTTCTGCATATAAGTGGCCAGCGCCACGCAGGCGCTGAACAGCAGATAAGTCACGGGTGAGGGCGCTAGTGCGGGTTGGATCAGGTTCGGGACAAACTGCTTGTCAGCTGATCACCGACTGCTGGGCGATGCCTGCGTCGACCAGCACATGCTGGCCGGTCATGCCGTCGCTGTCGTCTGCCGCCATGAAGAGGGTGACTCGCGCGACATGGCCGGCGTCGAGGCGGATCTTCAGGCACTGGGCATCCAGGAATTGCTGATCGGCGGCAGCGTCGCGGTGCAAGGCCGTCTGCCGCTCGGTGACGATCGCGCCGGGTACGACGGCATTGACGCGGATGTTGCGTGGCCCCAGCTCGCGTGCCAGGGTGCGGGTGAGGCCCAGGATGCCGGCCTTGGCCGTGGTGTAGCCGACCAGATTGGGGCGCCCTCGCATCCAGCTGACCGAGCCCATATTGATGACGCTGCCGCCGCCTGCCGCCGCCATGCCGGGCGCGCAGGCCTGAATGGCAAAGAAGTAGTGCTTGAGATTCAGGGCCAGGCGGTCGTCCCACATGGCGCTGGTGACGTCCTCCATCGCATGGCGGTCGTCGCGGCCGGCATTGTTGATCAACACGCGTACGGGACCCAGTTCGTCAATCAACTCGCGCAGCACGGCTTGATAGCGATCGACATCGCGCACATCGCAAGTACGGTAATGCGGCGCTGCATGGCCCGCCGCCCGCACTTGTTCAATCACGGTGCGGCCGCCATCGGGTTGAGTGCCGCAGAAGGCGACGCTGGCGCCCTGGGCGGCAAAGGCCTGAACCAGTTCGGAGCCGATGCCGGAGCTGCCGCCGCTGATGAAGACCAGACGGTCCTTGAGTGAGGCGTAGCGGGTGTAAGTCATTGAGATCATGCAAAAGTTCCAACTAAAAGATGCGCAACCGCGTCCTGATATTGCTGATGGTCTGGTCTTGGTTCTCGGTGGCGGCGCAGTGGATTCTTCTGCGAATTCAGGCTCACCGCGGGTTCATCGCAGGTTTTCAATGTCCAACGTCATCCAGGCCTGCAGCGTTTGATCCGGCAGCAGCTCGCACAGGCCCTGGCCCAGCGGGTCGGCATGCTGAATGGCGTTGTTGACATGGCTGACCGGTTCGATGCAAAAGAAATCGTGGTCCGGTGGAGTGAAGATGACGAGCCGGTTCAAGCTTGAACTCAGGCGCAGTCGCAAGCATTCATCGGTGATCAGCGCCGGCTCCTGCCAGCCCTCAAAACAGTTGTCCAGGTCCAGTGCTTGCACGGCGGACTCGATGTGGCTCACGTCGACCTTGTGTTGCGGCAACTGATCGGCGCCCGAGTCCCAGCGCGTGCTCACCCGTATCGCCAGCGCGCTGCTTTGCCGCACGGGGAAGTAGGGATGCCAGCCCAGCCCGACCGGTTGGCTGACCGCATCGGTATTGCGCAGGGTCAGGCGCAGTGTCAGTCGACCCGGCGTCAGTTCGAAGTCCTGCCTAGCCTCGAAGGCGAAGGGCCAATGCGTGTTGGCTGAGTGGGCATAACCCAGGCTGGCCCGCGTTTCATGTTGCTCCAGCACACGCCAAGCCTGCTGCCAGGCCACACCGTGCAGGGAATGGGGACTGTCGTCGAAATTGGCCGCCGTGGTCCAGCGCTTGCCTTGCCACTCAAAGCGGCGCAAGCCGAGCCGGTTCGAGTAGGGCAGCATGGCAAAGCAGGCCGATTGGCGCGGCCCGATCAGCGCAGCCGGCTCGGTGCTGCGCAGCACCGGCAGGGCGTTATGCCAGAGCCCTGCAATGCAGCCCCCCAGATCGGGCCGCAACGCAAGCCGCAGGCCGGCATGGT
>CANFYD010000400.1 GCA_947450745.1 Burkholderiales bacterium | reverse complement strand
GCGTCGTGGCGGCTGGCCATCGGCGTGGTGCCCGCATGGGCGGCCATGCCGATCACTTCGCCCAGGTAGCGCACGCTGCCGTTGATCGAGGTGACGACGGCCAGCGGCAAGTCCAGCGCGTCCAGCACCGGCCCTTGCTCGATATGCACTTCGACAAAGCCCAGGTAGTCGGCGGGGTCGCGTTGCAAAGCCCGGATGGCGCTCATCTCGGCGGGCAGGCCGGCGGCTTGCATGGCGGACTGCATGCTGATGCCGTCGGCATCCTGCTCGTCCAACCATGCCGGGTCGAACTCTCCGGTCAGCGCGCCCGAGCCCAGGAAGGTGGCCTTGAAGCGCTGGCCTTCTTCTTCCGCAAAGCCGACCACCTCCAGGTCAAACGGCAGCCGTCGGCCACTGCGCTGCAGTTCGTGCACGCACAGCATCGGCACCAGGATGCCGAGCCGCCCGTCGTATTTGCCGCCGTTGCGCACCGTGTCGAAATGGCTGCCGGTCAGCAGGCGTTTGGCTGCAGGGTTGCTGCCGAAATAAAGCCCCACCACATTGCCCACCGCGTCGATCTGCGCCTCATCAAAACCGCAGTCGTCCAGCATCCAGCGCTGCAATTGCTGCGCCACCGCCAAGTGCGCAGCGGTCAGGTAGGTGACGGTCAACTGCCCCTGCTCCTTGAAGCCTGGGTCGGAATGCTCGGCCAGTTGCTCGGCCCAGTCCCAGATCTGCAGGCCCAGCGCGGGGCTCAATCCCAGCTTGTCGTTCAGCCGCAGCTCGGCGATGCGGTGGATGTGGCGCAGGCATTCGGCCCGCTCGAAGTCCGGGTGGCCTTGCAGGCGGCGCGCAAAGGTGGCGATGATCTCGGCCCGCGTCAGGCCCTGGCCGCGCGGGCCGCGCACCGCCAGGATGAAGGGCCAGCCGAACTTGGCCGTGTAGTCGGCATTGAGCTGCTGGATGCGGGCGAAGTCCTCCGGCGTGCAATCGGTCAGGCCGGCCCGGTTTTGCTCGTTCGTCGACTCCGCCGTCAGCGCTTGGCTGAGCATGGCCTTGCCGGCCAGCTCCGGGTGGGCGCGGATCAAGGCCAGTTGCTCGGCCAGCGTGGCTTGGCGCACGGCATCGGCCAGCGCCACTTTCATGGCGGCCGGGCTGGCAAAAGGCCGCGCGGCGGCGGCGCGCTCGGCCACCCAGGGTGAATGCTCGTAAGTGCCGGCCAGCAGTTGCACAAAATCAGCCGGGCTGGCCGCGTTCAGTTCGGCAAGAGTCAATGTTGCAGCGGTCGTCATCATCATTCCCATACAAAGGTGGTGGCGGCGTCCATCGGATGCGTGGCGCGCCAGTGGCGGGCAATGTCCACCCGGCGGCAGACCCACACCCGGTCATGTTTTTCCACATGATCCAGAAAGCGCTGCAAGGCCCGCATCCGACCGGGTCGGCCGAGCAGACGGCAATGCATGCCGATGCTCATCATCTTGGGCGCTTCCGCGCCTTCCTCGTAGAGCACATCAAAGCTGTCGCGCAAGTACTCGAAAAACTCGTCGCCGTGCGAGAAACCCTGCGGCAGGGCAAAGCGCATGTCGTTGCAGTCCAGCGTGTAGGGCACGACCAGGTGCGGTGCCAATGTGCCGCAGCTCTTGCGCACTTGCAGCCAGAACGGCAGGTCGTCGCCGTAATAGTCGCTGTCGTACTCGAAGCCGCCGTAATCGGCCACCAGGCGGCGGGTGTTGGGGCTGTCGCGGCCGGTGTACCAGCCGGAAGCCCGCTCGCCGGTCAGGCGCTGCAGCACGTCCATGCCGCGCTCCATGTGCTCGCGCTCCAGCGCTGCGTCCGCACCCTGGTAGTTGAGCCAACGCCAGCCGTGGCAGGCGATTTCGTGGTTCATCTCGACCATCGCGCGGGTCAGTTCGGGGTGGCGCTCCAAGGCCATGGCGACGCCGAACACGGTCAGCGGCAAGGCGCGTTTTTCGAATTCGCGCAACAGCCGCCAGACGCCGCTGCGCGAGCCGTATTCGTAAATGCTTTCCATGCTCAGGTGGCGGGCCGGGTAGGCCGGCGGGCTGAACATTTCGGACAAAAACTGTTCGCTGCCGGCGTCGCCGTGCAGGACGGAGTTTTCGCCGCCTTCCTCGTAGTTCAGCACGAACTGCACGGCGATGCGGGCTTGGCCCGGCCACTGCGCATGCGGCGGGTTTTCACCGTAGCCGATCAGATCACGGGGGTAGTGGTCGGGTTTTTTCATGGTTTGAGCTGGGAGGTCAGAAGGCCGGGCGGGCGGGGTGAACCGGGCGAAGCGGACGCAGGGTTCAGGCGGGGTTTGAGTCGCAAATTGGCCTCGACATGGCCCAGATGTTGTTCCAGCAACTGTTTGACACAAGCGCCGTCATGCCGTTCCAACGCATCGACGATGGCCTCGTGCTCGGCCTGCGATTCGGCCGCCGAATGCGCGCTTTGATACATCAGCGCAATCAAGGAGCTGCGCGACAGCAGGTCGGCCAGCAACTGCGCCATCACCTCGTTGCCGTGCAATTGCGCCAGCAGCACATGAAAGTCCGCCAGCAAGCGGGTGCGGCCGCTGACATCAACAATCGCCAGCGCCGCCCGCTCGGCCTGCAAATGGCGGCGCAGCTGCGCGATCTGCGGCGGCGTGATGGTCACGCAGAGCCGCTCCAGCAGCGCGGCTTCCAGCATCTGGCGCAGCTCGAACACCTGCCGCGCTTCGTCCACGCTGGGCTCGGCCACATAGGCACCGCGCGCCGGTGTCAGCGTCACCAAGTGGTCGCGGCTGAGTTGGTTCAAGGCTTGCCGCACCAGCGTGCGCGAGACATGAAAGATGTCGGCAATCTTCTGTTCGGCCAACTTGGTGCCCGGCATCAAGCGCCGCTCGACGATGGCCTGGGTGATGGCCGCCGTGATTCTGTCGGTGGCTGACTGCGGCTTGGCGGGCAGGGTGGGCACATTGACGGTTTGCTTGGCTGTCATGGTGCGATGAAGTGTATACACTTTGGAAGATCGAAGGCTCAGGAGAAATGATGGGAAAACTCACCACCCACGTGCTCGACACCATGCACGGCACACCGGCCGCCGGCATGGAGGTCAGGCTTTTTCAACTGGACGGCCAACAGGCCCACGAGCTCAAGTCCTTGCGGCTGAACAGCGACGGCCGTGCCGATGGTCCGCTCCTGGAAGGCGCGGCCTTGCTGCCCGGCCGCTATCGGCTGGTCTTCGGCGTGGCGGCTTACTTCAAGGCGCGCGGTGTCGACTTGCCCGACCCGCCGTTTCTGGATGAGGTGCCGCTGGACTTCGGCATTGCCGACGCCGCGCTGCACTATCACGTGCCGCTGCTGGCCAGCCCCTGGAGCTATTCAACTTATCGCGGGAGCTGAGGCCCTTGGCTGCGCTGGACGACCTGCTGCGTGCCTTGAACGACGGCCCCGCCGTGCTGGTGCAAGTGGCGCGCGTGCAGGGCAGCGGGCCGCGCGAGGTGGGGGCCTGGATGGCGGTGCTGCCGACCGGCTTGATCGCCACGATTGGCGGTGGTCAGCTGGAGTTCGAAGCAATCAGCCAAGCCAAGGCGCTGCTGGCGGACGCGCATTTGAGCCTGAGCCTGAGTCAGCCCCGCCGGTTCGCCCTTGGCCCCTCGCTGGGGCAATGCTGCGGCGGCGTGGTGGACCTGACCTTCGAGCGGCTGCCGGCCCGGCCCGGCTTGCTGGCGCAAAGCGCACTGCGCCAGCGGCTGGCGGTGGCGGCCGATCAACTGTTGCAAGTGGCCTTGTTCGGTGGCGGCCATGTGGGGCGGGCCATCGTGCGGCTGTTGGCTACGTTGCCGACCCGCGTCTGCTGGGTCGACAGCCGCGACGAGGTGTTTCCGGCCGACCTGCCCGACAACGTGCAGACCGAATATTCCGACCCGGTGCAAGCCGCCGTGCACGACCTGGCAGCGGGCGCGCATGTACTGATCATGAGCTTCAGCCATGCCGAGGATCTGGACGTGGTGGCCGCCTGCCTGCTGCGCCAACGTCTGCTGGGCGACTTGCCCTATGTCGGCCTGATCGGCAGCAAGACCAAATGGGCGACCTTCCGCCAGCGGCTGGAAGCGCGTGGCTTTTCCGCGCCGGAGCTGGCCCACATCACCAGCCCGATCGGTGTGGCCGGCATCCCCGGCAAGCAGCCGGAGGTGATCGCGCTGGCGGTGGTGGCGCAGTTGCTGCAGGGCTGGCAGCCGGAGCCAGGTCAGTTCGACGGCCTGCCTCCTGCCGCAAATGCTGCAAGCCGCGCCGCTTAGGATG
>CANFYD010000399.1 GCA_947450745.1 Burkholderiales bacterium | reverse complement strand
GAATGTGATAAGCCAAGTCCACCTTTTTTTCTTCTACCCAGACCGGGTTGGAGAACTGCAAGGGCATCGCCGCCAGCTTGTGGGTAAACACCGGCGCGATGTGCAGGCGCTTGCGCATCTGCCGCTTGATGTCCGCATGAAAGTCGCCTTGGTAGCCGCTTGGCAGGTCAAAGACATGCAGCGAGCCCACATGCATCGGCGTTGCCGGCGTCTCCAGATGCAGGAAGGCTCCGTCCACCCCTGTCAGCATTTTCATAGTCGGTGTCTCCGTGGTCCTAGTGTCGTGAAACCGTCACTGTCCGGCTTGAAAACTTAACACAGCAAGAAAGCGTACAGACGATCCAGATCAAGCGGCTTGTGGCGAATCGGCAGCAGCGTTGCGTCTGCGCAAAATGTGTCGTAACAGTCGCGCCAAGCTGCGGTTCAGGAGACTTTCATCATGACCCTGATCCCCGCCCACTCAACGCCTTCGGAGGCTGCTTCCGCTCACTGGTATTTGGTCGGTGGCGGCATTGCCGCGCTGGCCAGTGCCGTCTATCTGCTGCGCGACGGGCAGGTGCCCGGGCGCAACATCCACCTGCTGGAACAAGCGCAAATGGGCGGCAGCCTCGACGCCAGCGGCTCGGCAGCCGAGGGCTATTCGATGCGCGGCAGCCGCATGTTCGGGCCGGCTTATGTGCTGACTTACGACTTGCTGGCCCAGATCCCCTCGCTGGACGACCCTGAAAAATCGGTCACCGAGGACACCTTCGATTTCTGGCAATCAACGCCTTGGTACGCCCGCGCCCGCTTGATCGAAAACGGCAAGGCGCTGGACCTGCACGCCTCCGGCTTGAGCAACCGCTGCCGGCTGGAACTGATCAAGCTGATGCTGCAGGACGAATCGGTGCTCGGTGCCCGGCCTATCGAGGCCTGCTTCAGCGCCGACTTTTTCAAGAGCAACTTCTGGCTAATGTGGAGCACCATGTTCGGCTTTGAAACCTGGCATAGCGCTGCCGAGCTGAGGCGTTACTTCTTGCGCTTTTTGCTTCTTTTTGAAGATCTGGCGACGCTGCAAATCATTCAGTCGACCCGTTACAACGGCTACGACGCCATCGTGCGGCCGCTGCTGCGCTGGCTGAGCGCGCGCGGGGTCGATCTGCAGACCGGCGTTCAGGTCAGCGATCTGCACTTTTCGCCCTGCGCGGGGGGCAAAGCCGTCAGCCGGCTCGACTGCCTGCGCAACGGCCGGGCCGAGACCATCGAACTGGCACCGGGCGACCGCGTCATCGTCACGCTGGGCTCGATGACGGCAGACTCCAGCCTCGGCAGCATGAACAGCGCCCCGGCTGCACCTCCGGCCCGCGCCAGCGCCGGCGGAGCCTGGGCGCTGTGGCGGCGCTTGGCCGAGCAAGACACAGCCTTCGGACGACCGGAGGCGTTTTGCGCCCACATCGACCAGACCCAATGGATCACCTTCACAGTCACCCATTCGGACGAGCACTTCTTCCAGCAGATGCAAAGCTTCAGCGGCAGCTCCGCCGGCTGCGGGGGCTTGGTGACACTAAAAGATTCGAATTGGCTGGTGACGCTGCACCTCTACCATCCGCCGGCTTACGCCGAGACAGCCGGGCAAGGCGGTGCGGCCTATGTCTGGTGGGGTTACGGCATGTACCCGGACCGAGTCGGCAACCATGTCCAAAAAAAGATGAGCGACTGCAGCGGCGCGGAAATCCTCACCGAAGTCTTCACCCACCTGGGCTTGGCGCGCGACATCCCTGCCCTGCTGGCCAGTGCAAACTGCATCCCCTGCCTGCTGCCCTACACGACCAGCCAATTCATGCCCAGAGCGCCGGGCGACCGGCCCGCCGTCCTGCCGGCTGGCAGCGTCAACCTCGCCTTTGTCGGCCAGTACTGCGAGATTCCGGATGATGTGGTCTACACGGTCGAGTATTCGGTCCATTCGGCCAAACTGGCCGTGGCCGGGCTGCTGGGTGTCGATCCCGCGCTGCCGCCCACTTACAAAGGGCTGGACCACCCGAATGCCTTCATGTCCGCGCTGAAGGTGATTCTGAAATAGCCGCTGCGGGCCCCAAGCCACGCGCATTTTTGTTGTTCGTCAGGAGTCCGGCGCAGCTGCCGCCAACAAACGGCGTTCAGCAGCATCCAGGTCCTGCACATTGATGGCGTCGCGCAGCGCCGCAATATGCGCCGGCGTGCCGTACGGGGCTGACCTTGCAAAGCGCCAATACTGGGTATGAGTGAACCAGCGCCGCAGGGCAAGCGCTGCAAAAAACCCTTGGCGGCGTTCAATGTTCACCTGCACGTCCACCACACCGGGGCCGAACAGCGGGGCCAACGGGCCCGAGATGATGTCGCCCGCCAAGAAGGCCACCGGCCCGGCAGCATCATGAATATTCGTCCAACGCACCGGGCCGGTGGCCGAAGCATGATGCAGCTTCCAGTCACACACCGCTGCGGCTGCGGCTGGTGGTGCGGAGGCTGAGGCCGAAGTTGGCGTTGGCGTTGGCTGGGCCTCCCCCGCGTCTGGCCGGTAGGAAAAGCGAAAGTGCCCGACGTCCTCTTCATCGTCGAGCATGGGCGGGCAGCGCAGAATTTCACGCAGCTGCGCTGTCGCCGCCATGTGTTTGGAGATCAGCAAGTCGGCATGAGTGAGCGGGCTGCCCAGGGTCACCAGGTCTGAAATCAGCCAAGGCAACATAGTTCCTGTTCCTGTTCCTGTTCCTGCGCCTGCATCCACTCCGGCAGGCGCGTTGCCTGCGCAAGCCAGGGCAGCCCACAAGCCTCGTTGCGTCAAACGATAGGCACGCAACAGGCTCTGTTGGCTTGCCAGTCGGGCCTGATCGTGGCCCTCCTGTGGCGCCGGTTTGCACAGCTCATCACCGGTCGCATCCACCGGCGGCCGGTGAGTCTGGGCATAGCCGGCGGCATCGAGCAAGGCGTTGGCGGCTTGCTCGCAAGCCTG
This sequence comes from Burkholderiales bacterium, assembly GCA_947450745.1. Classification (GTDB taxonomy): domain Bacteria; phylum Pseudomonadota; class Gammaproteobacteria; order Burkholderiales; family Burkholderiaceae_C; genus Paucibacter_A. The sequence continues at coordinate 1,336 of CANFYD010000399.1, read as the reverse complement.
CACAGCCAAGTGCAAATCTGATCCGTCGCGAAAGCGCAAGGCCCGGGCCGCCTCGGACCAAGCCAGCCAGACCAGATCATGGGCAAGGATGGACCCGAGGCTGTGACCGACCACCACAATGCGTTGGTATTTGCCGGCGGCCGACAGTTCCGCCAGCAGTTTCAAGCCGCGTTCGCGCGCCTCACGCCGGACCTTGATATTGCGCGGGGCGGCACTGACGTAACGCGCCACATCGCCAAAATAGGCGGTCAAAAACGCCTTGGCTGTGCCGCCGACGACCAGCAGCAGTGCAGAAATGACGCTCCAGAAGCGCAAGTCCAACCAGGCCACCCAATGACTGGACTCCCCACCCAGCAACTTGCCGACTTGCGCCACTCCGGTCTGCGCCACGCTCAAGCCAAGCGCGAGGGTGAGCAACCAGAGCAGACACCAGATCACGCGCAAGCGAGGGGGCACTGCCCCGAGCCTGCGCCACAGCAAGGCCTTGAACCAACTGAGGAAATCGCCCCAGGTGGTGTCCGCCGTCAGGTCTGCCCAATAGAGCTCAAAGAAATCAAGCCGCACACCGTCCCGCCCAGCACGCTCTGGGTCGCCTGCATGGCGGGTGGTGATGCGCCGCAACTCGGTGCTACCGGCCAAGTCGTCGGGTTCGGTCCAGGCGTCCTCCGCTTTGAAATTGGTGACCGGTGGCGCGTTGGCAAACAGGCTGGGGTCGCGCTGCCAGACCGTCTGGACAAAGCCGCGCAAGGTTTCCATCGGCTGCTGCTCGCCCATGCCATGAATCAGCACCACCGCCGTTCTTGTCCTGGCCATCCGAGTGCCCGATTCAAAATTCAGATAGCCCAGTCTTGAGTCAAAGTGTCGCTGCGGCATTGATGAAGCGCAGCAGGCCGGCACTCAGCAACTCGAAAGCAATTCAGGTCCATGGCGGTGCCCGGCGTTCGCGGAGAAACGGTGTGCTCGCGGCATCAGCCCGCCGGGACGTTTTGCTTCGTGCCAAGGCCAGAGGCCCTGGCATGAGTGGCAGGACGCTCCCGATGGCCGCAGCCCGGCCAGCATTTCGGGGTATAAAAAGTTGGGTTTCTCATGAGCAATTCGGGGCCCTGGCGGTGCCCGGCGTTCGCGGAGAAACGATGGGCTCGCGGGCGGGACCAGCGCACCGGGACGTTTTGCTGCGTGTCCTCCAGCGCAGCCTAGGGCTGCGGCCTCCTCCTTGACCTCCGCAAAACGCCCCGCCGCGCTGATCCTTCGGCTGTGTGTTTCTTCAATCAAGCGAACGCAGGTGCTCGTTCAGCAAGGGCATTGGGTGTGTCATGCAGCGAAGTCAAGAAGGAGG
>CANFYD010000398.1 GCA_947450745.1 Burkholderiales bacterium | reverse complement strand
CGAAACATTGGAGACTCTGACGGCACTGCACAGTGCCAATGCCAGCCCTGCTGCAGCCACCAGCAGCACCGAACGGCGCTGAATGCCATGCAAGGCGAAGTATTGGCACTGCTGGTGCATGACCTGAAGAACCAATTGGGCATGCTGGAGGCTGAGCTGGGACAGCTCGCCTTGCAACCGTCGGCCGAGCAAGCCCATCGCTCGCACCAGCACTGCTCGCAATTGCGCCAGCGCCTGATTGCTTATCTGACGCTTTACGCAGCGCAGGATCGCCCGCTGACCGCGCTGGCCGAGGACGAATCGCCGGCCAGTTTCCTGGCCAAGCTGCTGCATGTCGCCTCGCGTCCGGACGGCGCACCGCTGCGTGTGGGTGAGTGCGCCGACGCACCGACTTTTTGGTATTTCGACCCCCGCTTGGTGCTGCTGGCGATGGAAGCGGCCTTGCACAACGCCTGGCGCTTCGCCCGCTCGGACGTGGTGCTGGATGCCCGCCTGCAGGACGGGTTTCTGGTGCTGTCGGTCGAAGATGACGGCCTGGGCCTGGGCACACCGGACGGCTCCGCAGCCTCTTCGACCGGTTTGGGCACCGAACTCTGCGCTGCCGTGGCCCACGCCCACCACCAAGGCGGCGTCCGCGGCCGAGTGACGCTGAACACGATGACGGACGGCGGCACGCGGTTTGAAATCTGGTTGCCCTGACTCAAATCAGGCTCACCTGCCTGCCTGCGTTATGTCAATCAGGCATCAAGCCTCGCCCGACTCCGGCAAGTGAATCATGCCGGTGTGATAGTTGTATTCGAACACCTCGCCGTAGCGGGCCCATTCGATCACCACCCGCAACACGCGCTCGGCTTCATGCGCGTCCATGCTGTCGCGCAGCATTTTCAGGAATGATTCTTCGCGCAGCTCGCCCTGCGCCTCCTGCTCCAGGCTGTGGCGGATGAAGGCCGCCATTGGCACATGAGCCAGCAATTGCTGGCCAAAAATCTCGCGCCGGAACTCATGCTCACCCTCGACATAACGCTGGCCCAGCGGCGTGATCAAGAAGTCGCCCTGCTCCAGTTGTGCCAACCCGAGCCGGCTCAGCGCATCGGCCAGCGGCAGCAAGGCCGCGTCGGTCAGGCCGCTTTCCTCGGCCAGCTTGGGCAGGTCGGCACGGCCCTTGAACTGATCCTCGGCCAGCAATTCAAGCAAGCTTTCCATGCGGCCGACATCGGCCTCCGGCAAGCGGTCGGACAGATGTGCACGTGACGCTTGCCCTGCCGGGGCGGCACCGGCCGTCATCAGGCCGTAGATTTCGTCGATCAGCAAGCGCACCTCAGCGCTGTCCGAATGCCGCGGCCGCGGCAAATTGATCGGCAGTTCGGCCCGCACCCGCCCCGGGTTGCTGGAGAAAATCAGCACCCGATCGGCCATCATCACCGCCTCTTCGATGTTGTGGGACACCACCAACATCGCTTGCGTCGGCATCTGCCCGCTGCCCCAGAGCTGCAGGATTTCATTGCGCAAGCGCTCGCCGGTCAGCACGTCAAGTGCAGAAAAAGCCTCGTCCATCAACAGCACGGCCGGCTCCATCACCAGCGCCCGAGCCAAACCGACGCGCTGCCGCATGCCGCCCGAGAGTTCACGCGGCAAAGCCCCTTCGAATCCGGCCAAGCCGATCAGCTCGATCGCCGCCAGCGCTCTTTTTTCACGCGGGCCGGTCGCAATACCGCGTGCCTCCAAGCCCAGCTCGACGTTTTGCTGCACCGTCAGCCACGGAAATAGCGCAAAGGACTGGAACACCATCGCGATGCCTTCGGCCGGACCGAACAGCGGTTGGCCTCGGTAGAGCGCATCGCCCCCGTCGGCCGCAATCAGCCCGGCCATGATGCGCAGCAAGGTCGACTTGCCGGAGCCGGATTGACCCAGCAGGGCCACGATTTCGCCCTTGTCGAGCCGAAAATCCACCCCCTCCAAGACCAGCCGGGCGATGCCGTCATTGCCCTTGAAACTCTTGGCCACGTTCTTCAACTCAATCAGCGCTGTCGTCATACCGGGTCCTCGATTCAAAAATGCATGCCTTGTTCGGCCACGCGGTACAAGCGCCGCCAAACCCACCGGTTCAGCGCCATCACGAACACGCACATCACACCAATGCCCAAGGCGATGCGAGGGAAGTCGCCCGCCGCTGTCATTTGGGCGATATAGCTGCCCAAACCCTGGGCTTGCAAGGTGGTGTCGCCCCAGCTGACGTATTCGGCGACGATGCTGGCGTTCCAGGAGCCCCCGCTGGCGGTGATGGCACCGGTCACAAAGCTCGGGAAAATGGCCGGCAGCAAGTAGCGCCGCCATTTCAACCAACCGGTCAAGCCCAGATTACCGGCCGCCAAACGCAGCTCGGCCGGGATCATTGACGCGCCCGCAATCACGTTGAAGAGCAAATACCACTGCGTTCCCAGCACCATCAAGGGCGACAACCAGATGTCGGGATTGAGCTTCCAGTGCACGATCAGCATCACCGCCACCGGAAACATCAAATTCGCAGGAAATGCAGCCAAAAACTGCGCGAGCGCCTGCACCCGCCCGGCGATGCGAGGATTCAGCCCGATCCACACCCCCACCGGCACCCAGATCAGCGAGGCCAGCGCAATCAGCACCAGCACCCGCACGAGGGTGTAAGCCCCTAGTTTGAACACATGCGCGGCTTCGGCCCAGCCGACCTCGGTCTGAATAAAGCTGGCCAGACGCCACAGCGCCAGCAGCACCAGCGCGGCAAGCAGCGCGTCCAGGGCGCGCTCCCAATGCGGGTTGACCGGTTGCGGACGCGCACGAATGGACGTGCCATCAAAGCCTCGGCGGGCCCATTTGAAGCTCAGACCCAGCAGGCTGGCCGGCCAAGCTCCCAGCCGCCGCATGCGCTCGGTACGGCGCAGCCAATTCAACAACCACGAAGTTGGCGGGTTCTCATTGCCCGACTCCTCGAAGCGGAACTTGTCCGCCCAAGCCAGCAGCGGGCGGAAGAACAATTGGTCGTACAACAAGATACCGATGAACATGGCCAGGATGGCCCAGCCGATGGCCGCCACATCGCGCGCCGCGATCGCCATGGCAATGTAGGAGCCGACGCCAGGCAGCTTGATGTCCTGGTTGGCCACCGAGATGGCCTCCGACGCCACCACAAAAAACCAGCCGCCGGACATGCTCATCATCATGTTCCAGAGCAAGCCCGGCATGGCAAACGGCAGCTCGAGCCGCCAAAACCGGTGCCAGGCCGAGAGTCTGAAAATACTCGCCGCCTCTTGCAGCTCGGCCGGCAAGGTACGCATCGACTGATACAGGCTGAAGGCCATATTCCAGGCCTGCGAGGTAAAAATAGCAAAAATGGCCGCGCACTCGACACCGAGCAAACTGCCCGGGAACAGGCCGATGAAGGCGGTCACCGTGATCGACAGAAAGCCCAGAATGGGGATCGACTGCAAGATGTCCAGCAAGGGCACCAAAACCTTCTCGGCGGTCCGGAATTTGGCTGCCAGCGCAGCAAAAACGCAGGCGAACAGCACCGACGCGGCCAAGGCCAAAAACATCCGCAGCGTCGTGCGCAGCAGGTAATAAGGCAACACCCAGGGGTCCAGACTGATCGGTAGCACCTCGCCCAGATGGAAGGGCAAGGCCATTTGCGAGGCTGCCAAGGCCAGCAAACTGAAGGCCGCCAACACCAGCGGCAGCATGGCCCAATCCCAGCGATTACCGCTGCCGGCACCCAGTGGATGCAGGATAAAACGCTTGTCATTCATGGCGAGGCGATGGCTGTGGCGAACCCGTCAGGGCGGCAGCCTCGGGGGCTGATCGGTTTTCAAAACGAGCCGTGCGGCGGACTCGCGCGACGCAGCATAGTCGGATCGTGTGACTTCTTTATTGCGGGCTCGAACCCCCTCCAACTTTCTAGGGCAGTTCAACTGAACCGACTGACCCTGAAAGCAGCGCCCAAAAAAAAGCCCCGCGTAAGCAGGGCTTTTTTGAGCAGAGCGCCGGGGCGCCAAGCTTTTTACTTGTTGCGCGTACCAACCACTTCGATTTCCACGCGGCGGTTCTTGGCGCGGCCTTCGGCGGTCTTGTTGTCAGCAACTGGCTGCTTCTCGCCCTTGCCTTCGGTGTAAACGCGGTTCTTTTCAGCGCCCTTGCTGACCAGATAGGCCTTGACGGCTTCCGAGCGTGCAACCGACAGCTTCTGGTTGTAAGCATCGGTGCCGACCGAGTCGGTATGACCCACGGCAATGATGACTTCCAGATTGATGCCCTTGGTCTTGCTGACCAGGTCATCCAGCTTG
>CANFYD010000397.1 GCA_947450745.1 Burkholderiales bacterium | reverse complement strand
TACGGCGTGGCTCTACTTTGGGCGACACGCTGGACGGCTTGCCCGGCGTGGCTTCCAGCTATTTCGGCCCCAACAGCAGCCGGCCGACGATACGTGGCTTGGACGGCGACCGGGTGCGGATGTTGAGCAATTCGGGCGCCTCGGTCGATGCCTCCAGCCTCAGCTTTGACCATGCGGTGCCGATCGACCCCTTGGTGATCGATCGGGTGGAAGTGCTGCGCGGCGCGGCCGCCTTGCTTTACGGCGGCAACGCGGTGGGCGGTGTCGTCAACACGCTGGACAACCGCATTCCCCGCCAGGCCCAGCAAGGCTTGGCCGGTGCGGCCGAACTGCGCCTGGGCGGTGCGGCGGCCGAGCGCAATGCCGCGCTGGTGCTGGACGGCGGCAGTGGTGATCGCAACGCGGGCATCGCCTGGCATGCCGACGTGGCCGCAAGACGCGCAGGCGATTTGGCCACGCCGCAGTTCAATGGCCCCGACGGCCGTCACGACCATGTGCGCAATTCGGCCTCGGACAGCCAAGGTGCGGCGCTCGGCGCTTCGCTGCTGTTCACCGGCGGCTATGCCGGAGTGTCGGTGGATGACTATCGCAACAACTACGGCGTGACGGTGGAACCCGATGTGACGGTGCGCATGCAGCGTCAGCGGCTGGCGACGGCGGGTGAATGGCGCGACGAGTCGGCCCCGTTGCGCCGGCTGAGCTGGCAGCTCAGCCGCAGCCGTTACGAGCACCAGGAAGTGGAGGGCAGCGGGGCCATCGGGACGACCTTCAAGAGCCGCGGCACCGACTTGCGGGTCGAGGCCGAGCACGCGCCGATCGGCCCGGTACACGGTGTGGTCGGCTTGCAATGGGAGAACAGCGATTTTTCGGCGCTGGGTGCCGAGGCGTTGGTGCCGGGTTCTCACACCCGCAGCAGCGCACTTTTTGTGCTGGAGCAATATGTGAACGGGCCGCTCAGTCTGTCGGCCGGGGCCCGAGCGGAGGCGGTGCGGGTGGCCTCAGACGGCGATGCCGGTGTGGTTGAACCGCGCTTCGGTGCGGCCAGCACGCGCAATTTCAGCCCCCGCAGCTATTCGCTCAGCGGTGCATACAAACTCGCACCGCTGTGGAGTCTGACGGCTAATCTGACCCGCTCCGAGCGGGCACCGATGTTCTATGAACTGCTGGCCCACGGCGTTCATGTGGCCAGCGGGGCGTATGAGCGCGGTGACGCCAACTTGGGCCTGGAGCGCGCCCACGGCGTCGATCTGGGCCTGAAATGGCAGGACGCCGACAGCCTGCTGCGCTTGAACGTTTATCAAACCCGTTTTTCCAGCTACATCGCGCTGGATGCGACCGGGGCGGCTATCGATAACGGCGGTGGAACGTTCCCGGAATACGCCTTCAAGGCCGTCCCCGCCCTGCTGCGCGGCTTTGAGCTGGAAGGGCGCTGGACCTTGCCCGCTGCCACCTTGCCCGGTGCCAAGTTGGCGCTGACCGGCCAACTCGATGCGGTGCGGGGCGACAACCGGGCGACCGGCGAGGCCTTGCCTCGGCTGGCACCGCTGCGCGCCAGCTTCGGCCTGGATGCGGCGCAGGGCGCTTGGTCCGGCCGGCTTGAATTGCGGTTGGCAGCACGGCAGGACCGGGTGCCGGCGCTGGACACGCCGACCGCCGGTTACGGCTTGGTCAAGCTCAGCCTGTCCCGGCAATTTCGCATCGGCGCGGCGGACGCGCTGTGGTATTTGAAGCTGGACAACCTGGGCAACAAGCTGGCCTACAGTGCCAGCTCGGTCGCCACGATCCGGGATTTGAGCCCGCTGGCTGGCCGCTCGGTGCACAGCGGCGTGCAGATCCGGTTCTAAAACCTGGGCTCGATCAGCGGCGGATTTTCTGGCCGCCGTTGATCAAGCGCTGCCGTCAGGGGGCCAGCCGCTCTTTCAGCCATTGCCCGTCTTCCAAGCGGTAGCTGATCCGGTCGTGCAACCTGGATTTGCGGCCCTGCCAGAACTCCCAACGCTCCGGGCGCAACAAAAAGCCGCCCCAATGCGGCGGGCGCGGCGGGTGCAGGCCGTATTGGGCGGCGGCTTTGGCCGCATTGCCGACCAGCACCGCGCGCGAGCTGATCACTTGGCTTTGCGGCGAGGCCCAGGCACCGAGGCGGGAGTCGAGTGGGCGCGATTGGAAATAGGTGTCGGACTCGGCCTCCGGCACACGCTCGACCGACCCTTCGATGCGCACCACCCGCTCCAGCTCGACCCAGTGGAACTGCAGGGCGGCAAAGGGGTTGGCTCTCAGCTCGCGGCCCTTGCGGCTGTCGTAATTGGTGTACCAGACGATGCCGCGGGCATCGCAGTCCTTGATCAGCACGATGCGAGTCGAAGGCTTGCCGTCCGCACCCACACTGGCCAGCGTCATCGCATTCGGCTCGGGCACTTGGCTGGCCAGGGCCTGCTCTAACCAGGTCTTGAACTGGCTCAGCGGCTCATTGGCCGCCAAGTCTTCGTCCAACTCGTCTTGTTCATAGCTTTTACGGAGATCGGCAAGTTTGCTCATGCCCTCAGTATGCCGTGCAGCCTGCGGGTCTGAGCCGGCACTGGCAATTTCTAGGTAGTGGCCCCACTTCCACTGGGCCGGTGGGCGCGGCATGCTGAAGTGCAGGTGTGTATGAGCAAGAGTCAACAGGGAGGAGCGCAGATGAACAAGAGCAAAGCAGCAATCGTCGTGCTCGCAGCAGGGCGAGGTATGCGGTTTCACGGCGACGGCCACAAATTGGAGCAGCGGCTGACCCTGCATGCAACAAATGCCCCAACCACCGTGCTGGCCCGCACGCTGGGCCACGCGGTCGAAACCGGCTTGCGGGTGGTGGTGGTGACGAGCTTGGCGCTGGCACCGTTGGTGCGTCAGGTCATGGCCGAACGTGATGTGGTGGTGTTACCTGAACAGGACAGTCAAGGACGGCCTAGCGCCGTGGGCATGGGCCACTCCATCGCTGCCGGTGTCAGCGCCGCCGGTGACGCCGATGGCTGGTTGATTGTGCCGGCCGATATGCCGATGCTGCGCCCCGCCAGCATGTTGGCGGTCGCCTCCGCCATCGCGCACTATCCCGTTGCCTATGCCCAGTACCGGGGCCGCCGGGGTCATCCGGTGGGCTTCAGCGCCGAGCTGTATTCCGAGTTGGTCGACCTGCAAGGCGACGAGGGCGCACGCCGGGTGGTGGCCCGTTTTCCCTCCCAAGGCATCGAGGTGGATGACCCGGGCGTGCTGGTGGATGTGGACACCGTCGAGGATTTGGCGCGGCTGCAGACAATGCCGTGATCGCTCCGTGTCAACGGCTGGCGCTCAGCATCGGCAGCGGTTCACACAGACCTTGTGCCGCCGCCAGCCGCCACTGACGCTCCAACTCCGCATCGCGAATGCCGTGTTCACGCAGGCTGTTGACGGTGCGCAGCAGGTAGTCGAGCGTGCTGCCGTAGCGGCCTTGCGCATGGCGAAAGATGTGCAGCAGCTCCGCGTCAGTGGGGGGCGGCACATAGCCAGGGCTTTGGCGCGACAAAGTAAAGCTCAAGGCACGCCGCGAGCCGGCGACGGTGTTGCAGCTCAGCCAGCGCGGCTCGTAGGAGCCCACCACCATCTCGCGCGCCCAAAGTTGGTGCAAGACCGCCTCACTTTGTGGCGCGGCGATACGGTAGACCAAGCCTTTGCAACTGCCGCCGGACAACAAGCACAAGACCAGTCCCGGTTGCGCAGCGTTGCCTCGGTTGACCAGCGAGCGCAGGCGCAGCGCGCGGTGGAAGCCGAAGATGCTGGCCGGCCAACAATCAGCCACGTCGAATTCCGGTTTCCAAATCAGCGAACCATAAGCAAAAACAAGCAAACCTTGGCTTCGGTCCCAGGCCGGCAGGGCCAAATCCAACAGCGCTTGGCTGCGTGCAGGCAAAGCAATGGTTTCTGAATTCATGCGCTACATGCTGCCACAGGAACAGGCGCATGGATGATGAGGCGGTGGAGGCAAGCCGAGTCTCAGCGTCACAGTGTTTTCACGCTTGCCTGCCGGCTGGGCTTAACGACAATCGCTGGCAGAGTTTTTGCATCCCGCTCAGATCGTCACACCGCCGCCAGGATTTGAAATTTTGAGTTGTTTGCCTGTTTTCTTTCACTTGTCGGTTCCATCGCCCAGGCTGCGGGGTCTTGTCAGTTTGCTGATGGCACTGATGCTGCCGTTGCAGTCAATCTCGGCGCGAGCCGAGGACTCCGCCACCTTGCGCAAGATTCGCGACACCGGCGTCATCGTGCTGGGCTTTCGCCCCGAATCCCCGCCGTTTGCTTATTTGGATGCCGGGCTCAAGCCGGTCGG
>CANFYD010000396.1 GCA_947450745.1 Burkholderiales bacterium | reverse complement strand
CGAGTTGCACCGCAGCAGCGCCCATCGCCTGCAAACGCTGGATGTCTTCAAAGCTGCGCACGGCGCCCGCCGCGATCAAGGGGATCTGCCCGGCCAGGCCGGCTTTCTCAAAATACTCCAGACATTCCGGAATGACCCGCTCGAAATCGAAACGCGGGTCATGTACATCCGCCACTCGGGCCGCGCCCAAATGACCGCCGGCCAAGCCGGGGTGCTCGATCACGATGGCATCCGGCAGGCGCTTCTTGCGCTCCCATTTGCGCACGATCAGCTGCACGCCACGGGCGTCGCTGAGGATGGGGATCAGCGCGACTTGGGGGTGATCGCTGGCCAGATCCGGCAGATCCAGCGGCAGGCCGGCCCCGACGACGATGGCGTCCACCCCGCATTCCAGCGCACGCCGCACCTGGGCGGCATAGTCACTGACCGCCCGCATCACGTTCAGCGCCACCATGCCGCGCCCTGCCGAGCGGGCCTTGGCACCGGTGATCTCGCGCTCCAGCGCTTCCAGATTGGCTTCATTGATCAATTGCTTGGCGGCCTCGCCCGCGCTGTGGCCTGCCGTGCGGGCCATCAGGTCGGGGTGATGACGGCGCAAGTCGACCGAACTCAAGGTACCCAGCCCCCCCAGCGCCGCCACCGCGCCGGCCAAGCGCTGCGCACTGACGCCGACACCCATACCGCCCTGGACGATGGGCAAGAGCGTGCGGCCCTTCAGCAGCAACGGACGCAAGCCGCTGCGCTGCAAGGCGGCCTGAAGGTTCGGCGGCATGCTGGAGCTGGGCGAAGAAGACGTGCTGAACTGAGGCATTGGCGAAGACATAAGCATGAAAGGGCGACAGGCACGAGGCCTACCGGTTGAGAGACAGTGCCGACACCGTAAAGCGTGGCGGCTGTGCAGCCCTTGATCTAGGTCAGCCCGCGTTTGAAAGCCGGGCCAACCGGCCTTGGATCAACACGGTGCACAGATGGGCTCACTGCAACAGCGGTGAATCCGCCGTCTCCAGCGCTACGTCAGCCAGGCCAGTCAACACCGCCTGCCCCGCCAGCAGGCTCAGGTACTGGCGCAGCGCCGTCAGGTAGAGCTGCTGGCGCAGCAACTGGGCGACGGCAGCACGAACGGCCTCGAACGGCTGACTCACGCCCGGCTCACGTGCACAGACCTGCACCACATGGAAGCCGAAACGGGTGCTGATCAAGCGCGGCAGCACGCCCACATGGGCATTCGCGTCGTCCTGCCCGAACAAGGCGGCGGCAAACTCGGGCGCGCAGTCCGCAGCCACCAGCCCACCGAGATCACCGCCTTCAGCGGCGCTGGGGCAATTGGAAAACTCGGCGGCGGCCTGGGCAAAAGCGGGGCCGTCTGCTGCTTCGCAGCGCAGAGCGACCAGCAGACTTTCGGCCCGTTGGCGCAGCGCCGCCACATTCACGCCATCGGTGACCGCGAACAGGATATGGCGCGCCCAGACCCGCTCACCCATGCGGTAACGGGCCGGGTGAGCATCAAAGTAGCGCAAACAGGAGGCGTCGTCAGGTTCCGGCAGTTGCGCTTGCAACTCACGCGCCAACAGCGCTTCGATCGCTTCTGAGGCCGCCTCGCTGATGACGCCGTCCGCAGCAGGAGGGTCGGTCAGCGCCAGCAAGCCACCGGCTTGTGCGGCTTGCCGCAGCAACTCGCTGTAGGCGCGTTGGCGCAGCGCTTCCGGGTCGGGCGACTCGCCCGCGCCGTGCAGGCCGACGCCATTGACTGCAGCGACTTGAGTGCCGGCATCGCTCAGGGCGTCGTTCAGTGCATCGGCCTCAAGGCCGACCCCATCAGCAACGTTCGTGTTGCCGACATCGGCCGACGAGCAAGCGCAACTGCCGCCGCTTTCACATCCATGGGTTTGCATGAGGATTCCTTTAATGGAGGGACTTATTGTTTTTGCGGCGAGTTATGGCCGGGCGGCACACCAAGCCGGCGACTGCGCACCATTTGATACGGCCGCACCAGATAGGCCAGCGTGCCAAAGCCGCTCCACACATGAACCAAGCGGGTGAAGGGGAAGACCAGAAACACCGTCATGCCCAGAAACATATGCAGCTTGAAGACCCAGGAGGCCGAGGCCAGCAACTCCACCGCGCCGGGGCGCAAGGTGACGATGCGCTGCGCCCATTCGGCCAGCAACAGCATCATGCTGCCGTCCAGATGCTGGGCCGACAGCGGAATGGTGGCCAGACCGAGTGCCAATTGCACCCACAGCAAGACCAGCAGCAGAATATCGCCCGGCTTGGAGTTGATGCGGATGCGCTCATCGGTCAAACGGCGGTGCAGCAGGACAGTCACACCGGCAAAGCCCAGCACACCGGCCAAGCCGCCGCTGACCATCGCCATCACCTGCTTGTTGCCGGCGCTGATGAAGGGCTCGTAAATGAAATGCGGCGTCAACATGCCGACCAGGTGGCCAAAGAACAGGAACAGCACACCGACGTGAAACAGATTGCTGCCCCAGCGCAAGCTGCCGGCGCGCAGCAGTTGCGAGGAATCGCTCTTCCAGCTGTATTGGTCGCGGTCAAAGCGGAGCAAGCTGCCGAGCAAAAAGACGACCAGGCAGAGATAGGGATAGATGCCGAAGACGGCAAACTGGACAAGATCAGGTGAAGTCATGGCCGCACTCCTGAGGGTTGATTCGGGCTCTTTCTGAAGATGTGGATGGGCTGCGGGGTGCCCGGTTTGCCCTGCCCTTTGCTGGAGCAGCCGTCAAAGGCCGGCGGCTCTTGCCAGGCTTCATCAAGCGGCTCGTCGACGCTGATCTGCACCGCCTGCGGGCGCTCGCCGGCCAGCTCCAGCACCGCGCCCAGCGCCGCAGCGTAGGGGTTGTCTCGTTTGATCAAGCCGGAGTGGATGGCGTTCAGGATATGGGCCATTTCGGCCAGAAATTCCCGCGCGGTGGCGGGCGGCTGGGTGGAGGCAAACTCCAGCACGACCGGCAAATAATCGGGCAGCTCGGACGCCTCGAAATACATGCCGCCGGCCTGATAGGTCTGCTGCAAATCGATCAGCGCCGGCCCACGCTCGCGCGAATCCCCATGCACATGCTCAAACATATGCAGGCTGGTAGCGCGGCCACGGTCAAAGCTTTCGACATAGCGCGCCTCCACGGCGTAAGCATCGCCCTGCTGCAGCGTGGCCATCAAGGCCTTCATTTCAGCCAAGCGGGCCGGCGACAAAGCGCCCTCCTCGCTCAGCACCGCATACAGCTCCGGCAACGCCGCCCGCAGCGCCGCGCCGGGGTAATCCAGCAGGCGGGCCAGCACACGACAGGACTTGGAAATAGTTGATGTTTTCATGAGAACTCTCTGAAGGTCTGACCCACAAGGCTAAAGAGTTGCCTTGATCGGTATCGTTCGCTTTTTCGTGCCACCGAACAGGCTGGCTTCGGTCTGCCCGTCGGAGCAACCGTTGCCAAAGCTGAAGCCGCAGCCGCCGCGCATGTCAAAGGTGTTCTCGGCGTATTCGCGGTGGGTGGTCGGGATCACGAAGCGGTCTTCGTAATTGGCAATCGCCATGGTCTGGTACATGTCCTCGACTTCGCTTTTCAGCAAACCGACCTGATCCAGCACCGCCTTGTTCTCGACCCCATCCACATGCTTGCCGCGCTGGAAGGCGCGCATCGCCAGCATCCGCTCCAGCGCCCGCTCGACCGGCACCACATCGCCGGCGGTCATCAGATTGGCCAAGTACTGAACCGGAATGCGCAACTGCTTCACGTCGGGGATTTGCCCGTTGACGCCGAGTTGCCCCGCGTTGGCGGCCGCACTGATCGGCGACAGCGGCGGCACATACCAGACCATCGGCAACGTGCGGTACTCCGGATGCAGCGGCAGCGCCACCTTCCATTCGACCGCCATCTTGTAGACCGGGCTCTTGCGGGCCGAGGCCATCCAAGCGTCGGGTATGCCGTCCTTGCGCGCTTGCTCGATCACGCGCGGGTCGTTCGGGTCGAGAAAAATATCGAGCTGCGCTTGGTACAGATCCTTGTCGTTCACGACGCTGGCAGCCTCCTGGATGCGATCAGCGTCATACAGCAACACACCGAGGTAGCGGATACGGCCGACGCAAGTTTCAGAGCAAACGGTCGGCTGACCGGCCTCGATGCGCGGGTAGCAGAAGATGCATTTTTCGGCCTTGCCGGATTTCCAGTTGTAGTAGATCTTCTTGTAGGGGCAGGCGCTGACGCACATGCGCCAGCCACGGCACTTGTCCTGGTCGATCAGCACAATGCCGTCTTCCTCGCGCTTGTAAATCGAGCCGGACGGGCAGCTGGCAACGCAGGCCGGATTCAGGCAGTGCTCGCACAGCCTGGGCAGG
>CANFYD010000395.1 GCA_947450745.1 Burkholderiales bacterium | reverse complement strand
CGGCTGGTTTACGGCCGCGTGACCGGCTGGGGTCAGACCGGCCCGCTCGCTCAGGTGGCTGGTCACGACATCAACTATGTGGCGCTGACCGGCGCGCTGTCGATTGCGGGCCGAGCGGGTACCGCACCCAGCCTCCCCGCTACCTTGCTGGGCGACATGGCCGGTGGTGCCATGTTTCTGGCCTTTGGCCTGCTTTGCGCGCTGCTGGAGGCCAAGTCGTCGGGCCGGGGTCAAAGCGTCGATGCCGCCATGATCGACGGCGTCGGTGCGCTGACCACGTTGATCCATTCCTTTCGCGGCACCGGCTTGTGGCCGGAAGCGCCGGCGCAGAACTTCTTCCTGCACAGCTCGCCTTTTTATGACAGTTTTGAATGTGCGGACGGCCGCTTCGTGACGCTGGGAGCGATCGAACCGCAGTTCTACCGCGAACTGCTGCAACGACTGGACCTCACCGACGTCGACCCGGAGCAGCAATACGACACGCGCCAATGGCCGGCCCTGCGTGCCCGCGTGGCCGAGCGCATCAAGTCGCAAAGCCGCGACGCCTGGACCGCGCTGCTGGAGGGCACGGACGTCTGTTTTGCGCCGGTGTTGAGCTTGGCCGAAGCGGCGCAGCACCCGCACCAGCTCGCGCGGGCCAACTTTGCGCTGGTTGCCGGGCAATGGCAGCCGGCCGCCGCGCCGCGCTTTTCACGCAGCCAAGCGCGCCGCCCGCAGGCCGGCCCGGCAGCGGGCGAACATACCGCCGAGGTGTTGGCCGAATTGGGTTTTATTGGGCCTTAGCGAGAACGGCGGATCGCGTGCTTGATTTGCTTGCGCGCTTGACCTAACCCTGTTCGGAAAGAGCCCGTTCGCCCTGAGCTTGTCGAAGGGTTGTCGAAAACGGGCTGTCTTGGTACTTGACCAGCACACTTGAATCAGACCGCCCATTGAAAAAGGGTCAGCGATTTCTCGATGACCCTTTTCTTTTCTCTTTAGTTTTGGTGCGGCTGGCAGGAATCGAACCCACGACCCCTTGGTTCGTAGCCAAGTACTCTATCCAGCTGAGCTACAGCCGCTCCAAGCCCTCTACTGTAGCACGGTTTCTGGGAGGATGGCAAGCATCTCGTTCGGCAACAAAAGAAGGGGCTCCGCTCAGGCCGTCTCAAAGCGGATCACGCCGCGTTCCCCGCCAGCGCATCCCGCACCGCCGCGACTTGCCGCCGTGACACCGTCAGCCATTCATTCACACCGGCGACTCGCACGGCCCAGCCTTCGCCGACCTCGGCACCCAGCACCTCGCTCGCGGCCTCACCTTCGCCGATGTCGGTCGGCGCATGGCGCTCCAATTCCCGCACGGCGGATTTGGCCACCAGCGCGTTGCGATGCACGCGCAAGAAGCGGGCCGCCAAGCGCGGCTCCAGCTCGCTCAGGCTGCCGTCCATCACATAGATCTGGGTGGCGGTGCGCAGGGTCAGATACTTCAGCTCGGCTTTGAAATAAAGCACCTCGGCCAGTGGCACGCGCAGCAGGCGGCCGCGGTCGGTGATGGTGACGAAGTCGGCTTCAACCTGCTCTTGGCGACTGCCGCTGAACGAATGCGCTGCCGCCCGCTCGGCCAAGCGCTGCGCCACCCGCTGCAAGGCCGCTTGCAAGCGCTCGCGCCGCACCGGCTTGGTCAGGTAATCCATCGCGTCCAGCTCGTAAGCGCGCAAGGCGTGCTCGGCATGAGCGGTCACAAAGACCACCGCAGGCTGCTGCGGGTGTTCGCGCAAGGCATCAGCCAGTTGCAGCCCGCTAGACCCGGGCATTTCAACATCCAGCAGGACCAGATCACAGCCATGCTCGCGCAACCAACTCTGCGCTTGCGAAGCGGTGCCGGCCTCGGCCACCACTTGCGCGCCCGGCTCCGCGCAGGCCTCCAGCAGACTGCGCAAACGCAGACGCGCCAGCGGCTCGTCATCAACCAGCAAAACTTTCAATGGCGCAGACAAAGTCATAAGGGATGAGGGATGAGCTCAACGGGGCAAGTGAATAGTCACGGTAAACCGCTGCGGCTCGGCATTCAACTCAAACCGCGCGGCCACATCATGCATCAGCCGCAAGCGCTGGCGCACGTTCTGCAAAGCCAAGCCGTGACCAGATGTACGCGCCGGCAAACCCACCGTATTGACGACCCGCAGCTCCACCTCGGCCCCGCGCCGCACGGTGCTGATTTCGACCTCGCCGCCGCCCTCGTTCGGCTCCACGCCATGGCGCACCGCGTTTTCCACCAGCGGTTGCAGCAACAGCGGCGGCACCCGCGCCTGCCCTGCCGCCGGGTCCAGTTGCCAACGAATACGCAGCCGCTCGCCAAAGCGGATCTGCTCGATGGCCAGATAGCGGCGCGCCAGTTCCACCTCCTGGTCCAGACTGACCACGCTGCCGGCGTCGGCAAGGGCCACGCGAAACAGCTCGCTCAGATCCTCCAGCAGGCCCTCGGCCTTGTTTGGGTCCAGCCGCACCAGCGCGATCGCACTGTTCAGCGTGTTGAACAAAAAATGTGGGCGGATGCGGGACTGCAACTCCACCAACTGGGCCTGCGCATCGGCCGGGCGCTGGCTGCGTTCCCGCAGCTTCAACCAGGCCAGCAGCAAGGCAGCGGCGACTGCCCCTGACAGGGCAATGCTGACCAGCCGAAAACTGCCGCTGCCCTCGTCGCTGGTCAAGTTCAACAATTGCCAGCCCAGTGACGAAGCAAAGCCGCCCAGACTCAACAGCAAGCCCCACTGCCAGGGCTCGGGCAGGCGGCCGAGTTGGCGGCGCGCGCCGCACACCAGCAACAGCCAGAACAGCACGGCCGACAAGGTCACCACCGTGCCGCTGGCCATCGCCTGCATCCACTGCGCCAGGTCGCGCGACGCCAGCGCCAAGCCCAACGCCAACAAGCCCTGCACGCCCAGCACCGCGCGCAGCACCAAGCCCACATGGCAGACATCAAACGCCCGCTCAGGGTCGAACAGCGGAGACACGGCGGCACGCCCGCTGTCTGGCTCGGCGGCGCGTTGAGTCGTGTCTGGGCTGGGCGGGGAGGATTTGGGGCTGTCCATTTGGGCTGACCGTTTGGGCTTTGAAAGCGGGCCTCGGCCTGGGCACCGCGCTAGCGCGCTGCGTTCGGAGCTCCGGCAGGGCTAGCTAGAATCGCGCCAAACCGGATTGTGCTTCAGCGCCGGCAGCCCCCTACTTCGCTACTCAGCCCCAAGCCACCATGTCATCTGTCTCTGACAACCCACTCGCCAACAAGTCCCAAGCCTGGTCCGCGCTCTTTACCGAGCCGATGAGCGAGCTGGTCAAGCGCTACACCGCCAGCGTGTTTTTTGACAAACGCCTGTGGGCGGCCGACATCCAGGGCAGCTTGGCCCACGCCGAAATGCTGGCTGCGCAAGGCATTCTGGCGGCCGAAGATCACGAAGCCATCCAGCGCGGCATGGCGCAAATCAAGGGCGAGATCGAAGCCGGGCAATTCGACTGGCAGCTTGATCTGGAAGACGTCCACCTGAACATCGAAGCCCGCCTGACCAACCTGGTCGGCCTGGCCGGCAAACGGCTGCACACCGGCCGCAGCCGCAATGACCAGGTCGCCACCGACGTGCGGCTGTGGCTGCGCGGCGAAATCGACGAGTTGTCCGTCCTGCTGAACGCACTGCAACTGGCGCTGGTCGAGGTGGCGGGCAAAAATGCCGAGGTCATCATGCCCGGCTTCACCCATTTGCAAGTGGCCCAGCCGGTCGCTTTTGGCCACCATTTGCTGGCCTATGTCGAGATGTTTGCACGCGACGCCGAGCGGATGAACGACGTGCGCCGCCGCGTCAACCGCCTGCCGCTGGGCGCTGCCGCGCTGGCCGGCACCAGCTACCCGCTGGACCGCGAACGGGTCGCGCGCACGCTGGGCATGATTGACGACAAGGGCGAAGCCTGCGTTTGCCAGAACAGCCTGGACGCCGTCTCCGACCGCGACTTTGCGATCGAGTTCGCCGCTGCAGCGTCGCTGGTGATGATCCACATCTCGCGCCTGTCGGAAGAGCTGGTGCTGTGGATGAGCCAGAGCTTTGGCTTCATCGACCTGGCCGACCGCTTTTGCACCGGCTCGTCCATCATGCCGCAGAAGAAAACCCCCGATGTGCCGGAACTGGCACGCGGCAAGACCGGCCGGGTGGTCGGCCACCTGATGGGCCTGATCACGCTGATGAAGGGCCAGCCACTGGCCTATAACAAGGACAACCAGGAAGACAAGGAACCGCTGTTCGACACGGTAGACACGGTCGTCGACACCCTACGCATCTTCGCCGACCTGGCCGGCGGCATCACCGTCAAGCCGGAGGCCATGCGCGCGGCCGCG
>CANFYD010000394.1 GCA_947450745.1 Burkholderiales bacterium | reverse complement strand
GTGCGATTCAACAGCTTGTCATTTGGCTTGACTAGAGTGCAGCCGCAGCAAGGTTTGCGCGCCACCGCAGCGCAGTGCTTCAGCCCTTTTCTATCGATGGCCATGTCCAGGTCCCCTATGCAAAACAACAAGACGACCGAGACTAGATTGCTGACGCAGAGCGCGATCGAGGCCATTGTGCGAGCGGCTGAGCTGGCGCTCGATGTACGTCGTCGCTACCAATTTTTCGTCTGGATGCAGAGTTGCTTGCAGATCTTGATTCCTCACCAGGTGGCCATTTGCGGTGCCTATCAGCGCAGCCAGCGCGAGCTGTTGTTCGATGCCTTCAACAACGTCGCGATTGCCGATGAGGTGATCTTGAGTCTGAGCACCAACCGCGGACTGTTGATGCAGCAGCTTCAGGGGCTGTGGTTGGAGGCACGTTGCAAGCCGGTCAGGGTGCTGATCGCCCAGTTGGACGGCGTCAGCCTGCAGTCTCAGATTGCCGGTTTGCGGGCGGCCGGTTTCAGCGAGCTGCTGGTACACGGGGTGTCGCGTCCGCAGCGGCCCAGCGAGATCGAGAGCTTTTTCGTCTTTGCCCATCAAACGGTCTCACCGACGCCGCAGCATCGCTCCCACTTGGAGTTGCTGATGCCGCAGATCCATGCGACCTGGCAGCGCGTTCAAGTGGTGGAGCAGGAAGTCAACCCAACGCCGCAGCCCGTGCTGGTCGGTGCGGTCCGCTCTGGCGGCATCACCGAGCGGGAGCGTCAGATTCTGTCCTGGTTGCGCGAAGGCATGAGCAATAACGAGGTCGGTGTGGTGCTGGGCATCAGTGCGCTGACGGTGAAGAACCACGTGCAAAAAATCCTGCGCAAGCTCAATGCCGCCAACCGTGCGCAGGCGGTGGCCCGCGCGATGTCGATGAATTTGCTGGATCGCGCACCAGTGGAAAAAATCCGCGCCGAATTGCCCTGAATTCAGTTGCAGGAGGGCCTGTGCGGCTTGGCCTCCGGGTAGCTTCACGTTGCGCTTCCCGCCACCCCCAACTGCTCTTGCCCATCCCCCGCATTCAGGGGGGGTGAGCTCCGAAAAACAACTCTGCAGCGCCGTTGTGCGTCTTGCCGTAGTCCGTTCGGACTGTGCATTCCGTCACGCTGCTTTGACCTTGTCATCTCGCCCGGTCACAGTTTGTCTGTTCTGTAAAAGATCGTTGCTCTTTGTCAGGGTCCATCGGCCCAGGCGCCCAAGGTCATCGCCAATCGCAGGCATCAGCTGCCGCGATAGAGCGATGGCGGCACAGGCGCAGCAGACAGGGCCGGAGCGATCCGAGTCTTGCTTTTGAATTTTCATTTTATTAACGGAGTCCCCTATGCAACTCAAGAAAATCGCTCTGGCCATCGCCGCCGCCGCCTCGATGGTCAGCTCCTTCGCTGCCGTCAACACCACCGATGCGCCTGAACTGGTGTTCATGGCCTGGAATGCCAAGGGCACCTTCGGCAAGGATCTGGGCGTCACGCTCGACAGCCTGAAGAAAACGACCAAGTTCGAAGTCGCCGGCAGCAACTGGAATTCGTTCCTGGCCTTGGGCGGCGTGGACACGCAATGGATGGTGGCCTCGTATATCTCGATCAACGACGGCTTCTCGGTCAATGACCGCGTGCTGACGACGACGCTTTCTTCGTCTAAAGAGCTGAACAACATCGACTTGAACGACGCTGGTGATGTGTTCAAGTCCGTCACCTTGGGTCAGACCATCCGTGGTGGTTTTGTTGCCAACCATGAAGTGACCGTCGTTTATGGCGACCTGGGTGATGCCAATGACGGCGGCGGTACGTTTGCCGATCGCTTGCCAACGAACAGTTCTATCGGCTCGACAGCCAGCTTGTTCCGCTTCGCCACCTCCAACGATGACAGCGGCACGCTGTCCAATTTGACTGACTTGTCGGTACCTGCGACCTTCAACACCGCTAATTTCACGGCCTCCACGCTGACCATCACAGCCGTCCCTGAGCCAACAACCTACGCGATGTTGATCGCCGGTCTGTTGGGCATTGGCTTCATGGTCCGCCGCCGCAACGTCTGAGCTGAGGTTTGATCAGCGGTCGAACATTCGGTCGACCGCTCGCTAGTTCTACCTTCAATCCCCCGTTTTGAGCCGCCACGCCTGCAGCAATTGCTGCAGGCGTCTGCGGAGCGCTGTCCCCCAATCCTCTATCTGCGAGTCTCATCATGAAAATCCGCACCTCCATCATTGCCCTGGCCGCCTTGGCTGCCCTCGGTTCCGCTCAAGCGATGACGCCGACTCAGATCGATGCTGCGCGCAGCGCTGGCACCTTGAAAGAGGTCTACATCACCGGTGCTTCCGCCTTGCGTCTGGCCTTGGGTGGCTATATGCAAGAACTGTCGCAAGCCGGCTCTTTCGACACCTTCTTCTTTTCCAACACGTCCGGCGCCGACCACCGCGCCTATTCCTTGACGCTGAACAAGGCCATCGGCAGCTGGCCTGTCGGCACGCAATTGCTGGTCGTCAAGCGTGACAAGGGCGGCTCCGGCCAAGGCGTGACGCCTTTGCTGTCACCTGCTGCGGCTGTTGTTGCTGGCGTTGACGGCAATGGTGCAGGCCAGGTTCACATGTTGGTGAACGGCAGCTGCGCGGCTTCCACCGGCACTTCGCCTGCCACCGACATCCAGAAACCGGGCTTCATCTGCACCGGCACGACCCAGCGCTTTGCGCACGCCGGTCTGTCCGACGTTGAGCCCAAGCTGCTGCAGACACCGGTCAACGGTGGTACTGGCTTGAACACATCCACCCTGGACGCGGCTGGCTTCGTTCAAAACGTGTTCGGCGCTGCCGTCAATAAGGCGGCCTACCTGGCCTTGCAAAAGGCCCAAGGCCTGGTTGCAACGTCCGCCACCGTCATCGATGAAGATGCCGCCAAGCAGCCGACGCTGGCTGCCTCCTTCATTGCTGGCGCTCTCACCAGTGCCGTCACCGGCAGCAATTCGCAGCCCAAAGGCTGGGGCCTGGTGATCCCGACGTCCGTCGATGCCAATGTGGCCACCAAGCAGGTCAACGTCTGCCGTCGCGTCAATGGCTCGGGCACGCAAGCGGGTTCCAATGTGTTTTTCCTGGCCAACCCTTGCGCCGGTACTGCTGCACTGGCGCCTACACCACAGACATCGACCGGCGCCCTCGCAGTGACGGGCCGTACGTTTGTCAGCGAAACCAGCAGCACCGCCTTGGTGGAAAACTGCCTGGGTACGACAGTGGAAAACCTGGGCGCCTACGGCCTGGCTGTCATCGGTCGTGAGAACAACCCGCGCGCTGTCGTCGCCGGTGTGGCTACCGACCGTGGCTATCGCTTCGTCAAGATCAACGGTGTCGCGCCTGAGCGTGCCAACGTGATCGACGGCTCCTACGGCTTCGTGTTCGAGTCGACGATGCAGTGGCCCGTCACCGGTCAAGCCAATCGTCCGACTACCGACGTGCTGTCTTTCCTGGCTGACCTGCGCAGCAATATGGGCAAGTCGTCGGTGCTGCAAGGGCTGGACGTCGACCTGCAAGCCGGCCTGGTGGCTGTGCCGGTCACAGGCAGCTGGCTCAACTTGTCGGCCACTGACAAGTTGTTCACCGCTCACACATCGCGCGTTGCCGGCAACAGCTGCACACCGAGCCGCATGAAGTAAGTAAGTAAGTCAGTTGCACTCGAGCTCGGCTTGAGTTGAAAAACAGGGAGGGGCAGTGCGCCTCCCTGCGCTCTATATTTTTGGATATTGATCAACATGAAGCTCAAATTTTTTCCACTGCACCACGTCCTGCTGGTGGCTTGCCTGGGCAGCGCCGGCCTGGTACAAGCCGCGATCATGGGTGGGACATCCGGCGATTCGGTGAGATCTGAGCTCGTGTTGGTGGTGTGGGATTCGGTGGCAAAAGTGTCCTACACCAAGGACCTGGGCCTGTCCCTGCTGGCCTACCAGACCGGAGCCAGCATCACCGATAACTTTTTTGTCAACGCGCAACAGGACACGGGTTATCAGAACTTTTTTGCTCCGTTGAACAGCGACGCGAACTTCTCGGAGTTTCTCAAGGCGTCCACCAGCTCGGCCAACCAACGATGGGGTGTCTACTCTACCGACCGGGTTGGCGATGGTTTCAACACGGCGGACACCAGAATCTACACAACTCTGAACAGCGATATCTGGGACGGATTGGGTAAGAACCCCGAATGGGAAAAGCTCACAACAGCAGTGGATGGGAGCTTGCTCAAGGCTACGTCCGGTCAAATGTCCTCCTGGATGACCAACTTGAATCTTGGTCTCAACTCGGCGGATGCTGCGGGGAATGCCTTCAATACCCATTACACGGCTGCTGGTGCCACGCC
>CANFYD010000393.1 GCA_947450745.1 Burkholderiales bacterium | reverse complement strand
TATTACAAGAGCCGCGCTGAGATCGCGCCCGCCATCCTGGCTCGCAACGAACCCGTCGTTTATGAACCGCTCACCAGCGCAGCGCCGACATCGCTGGACACCCATCAGCGTGACAGCTACAGCAAGAACGGCTATTTGCTGATGCCCAGCTTGTTCTCGCAGGACGAAGTAGCCCGCCTGCTCGAAGAAGTGCAGTCGATGCGCGAGGATTTCACCCGCCACGACCGCGCCGAAGTGGTGACCGAGCCGGGCAGCGGCGAGGTCCGCTCGATCTTCGATGTCCACCATCTGAACGAGCTGTTCGCCCAGTTGGTGCGCGACCCGCGCGTGCTGACCGTGGCGCGCGAAATCCTCGGCAGCGAGGTCTACATCCACCAATCGCGCATCAACTACAAGCCCGGCTTGACTGGCAAAGAGTTCTACTGGCACTCCGACTTCGAAACCTGGCACACCGAGGACGGCATGCCAGCCATGCGCGCGCTGAGCTGCTCGATCCTGCTGACCGACAACGACGAGTTCAACGCGCCGCTGATGCTGATTCCGGGTTCGCACCGCCACTTCATTTCCTGCGAAGGAAAAACGCCGGACGAGCATTACAAGCAGTCACTCAAAAAGCAGGAATACGGCGTGCCGGACCCGCTGTTGCTGCGCTATTTGGCGGACATGGGCGGCATCACCTCCTGCAAAGGCCGCGCCGGCTCGGTGGTGTTTTTCGACTGCAACACCATGCACGGCTCGAACAGCAACATCACGCCCTACCCGCGCAGCAATGTGTTTTTTGTCTACAACAGCGTGGACAACCGCTTGGAGTCCCCCCAAGACGGTTTGAAGCCCAGGCCTGAGTACATCGCCGCGCGCCGACAGGCTGAAGTTCTGGCGGCAACGCCGATGATGGCCTAGTCCGGCTCCTGAAGTGCTGGCCCTCAGGGCTCCATGATTTCAAAACTAGTGTCAGACTCGGCGCCTGCGGCAACTTAAGGCCGTCCGAGTCTCCCCCCCTTTTTTGAAAGCATCCTTGCCCACACCCCTGATCACTCCTCCTGTGGCATCCCACGTACTGGGTCAAGCCGCTCGCGTCTACAACTGCCAATGCGGACAAGCGATCTTCTTCAGCAACAGCACCTGCTTGGCTTGCGGCGTGGCGCTCGGCTATCACCCCGAACAAGCGCGCTTGTTGCCGCTGCAGGAAGGGCCTGAGCCGGGTAGCTGGCTGACGGGGCCAGCCAGCGAGGGCTCGCTTTACCGTCGCTGCGCCAACCTCCACAGCCCCGCCGCTTGCAATTGGCTGCTGCCGGTGGCCGAGAGCGCGGCACAGGACGATTTGTGCCGCGCCTGCCGGTTGAACCGGATCATCCCCGACCTGAGCGACCCGCTGCAGCCGGAGAACGGCGAGCTGTGGGGCCGCGTCGAGCTGGCCAAGCGCAGGCTGGTGTCGGCCCTGCTGGTGTTGGGCCTGCCCGTCGCATCGCGCCAGACCGAAGACCCCGAGCACGGACTGATGTTTGATTTTCTGCGCGCCGCAGATGCCGACTCGCATGTCATGACCGGCCACAACAGTGGGCTGATCACGCTGAATCTGATGGAGGCCGACCACGCCGAGCGCGAAACCACCCGCAAGGCCATGCACGAGCCCTATCGCACGCTGGTCGGTCATCTGCGTCATGAGGTCGGCCACTATTACTGGGACCGCTTGGTGGCGGGCACGCCCTGGATCACCAACTGCCGGCGGTTGTTCGGTGACGAAAACCAGGACTACGCCGCAAGCCTGGAAAAAAACTACAAGGACGGCCCGCGACCGGACTGGCCGCTGCACTTTGTCAGCGCCTACGCCAGCGTGCACCCCTGGGAGGACTGGGCCGAATGTTGGGCGCATTACCTGCACATGCGCGACACGGTGGACACGGCGGTGAGCTACGGCCTGTCCATCAACAGCTCGCAGCTGGAGTTCACCCCGTTCGAGCTGGACGTGTTGTATCTGCCGGAACATTGCAGCGCGCCCCATTTCCTGGCTTTCTTGAATCACTGGACGCAGCTGACCATGCTGCTGAACGGCATGTCGCGCGCGATGGGCCAGCCCGATTTCTACCCCTTTGTGCTGGCGCACGACGTGGTCGCCAAACTGCACTTCATCCACTTGGTGGTCAGCGCCGTCAGC
Source organism: Burkholderiales bacterium (assembly GCA_947450745.1). Lineage (GTDB taxonomy): Bacteria > Pseudomonadota > Gammaproteobacteria > Burkholderiales > Burkholderiaceae_C > Paucibacter_A. Next base: position 2,213 of record CANFYD010000393.1, on the reverse strand, counting down.
CAGCTCGTCCGGGCTCCGCGCCAGCGCCAGCGCCGCCTTCGTTCCCGCCTGCGAGTAGCCCAAGCGGCTTGACGGCGGACGCCCACATTCAACCTCGATTCAACAAGGTAAACACGCTTCGCATAAGCTTAAAAGATATTCATAAAGGCGGCAGATGACCCATTCAGCGACATGACCCCCCTCACCCCGTCACTTCTCTGGCGCCGTTGGCGTCTCTGGCTTGGTGCCGGACTGAGCGTGTTGCTGTTGCTGGGCGGTTGTGCCAGTTTGGACGAGCGCCAGCGCGGCTGGATTTTTCAGCCGAGCGACCGCACATGGGCGGGCGGCTTGGCGGCGGCTCAAGGCATGGACGAGGTCTGGATCGATTTCGATTCCAAGCTGAGTGGGCAGCCGGTCAAGCTGCATGGCTTGTGGTTGCCGGCCGAGCGGGCCAATGCCCCGGTGCTGCTGTATTTGCACGGTGCGCGCTGGGATGTGCGCGGCAGCGCCGGCCGCATGCGCCGGATGCAGGAGCTGGGGTTTTCCGTGTTGGGGGTGGATTACCGGGGCTTTGGCCAGAGCAGCAAGGCGCTGCCGTCCGAAGGCATGGCGTATGAAGACGCACGCGCCGCTTGGGACTGGCTGGCCCGCCAATATCCGCAACAGCCGCGCTATGTGTTTGGTCACTCGCTGGGCGGTGCCATTGCCGTGCACTTGGCGACCGACGTGCAAGAGGCTGCCTCCGGCTTGATCGTCGAGGGCAGCTTCAGCTCAATGGCCGATGTGGTCAGCAGCTTCCGCTGGGGTTGGCTGCCGCTGGGGCCGCTGATCACTCAGAAGTTCGAAGCCGCCGAGCGCATCAAGCAGTTGCGCATCCCCCTGTTGGTCGTGCATGGCAGCGCGGACAGTTTGATCGACCCGGCACTCGGCCGAGCGCTGTTTGCTCAAGCCCCGGAGCCGAAGTTGTTCGTGCTGGTGGAAGGTGGTTCGCACCACAACACCAATGCCGTCGGTCAGACTCAATATCGTCAAGCGCTGGCCGATCTTTTCGGCTTGCAACCCTGATAACCATTGAGGCCCCCGACGTTCGCGAAGCAACGGCAGGTTTGCCGGCCGTGCGCTCGTTGACCCGGCATTGGTAGGGCGGGTCGCGACCCGCCCTACCTGGGCTCAGGGCGCAGCCGCCAAGGCCGTGCGCACCGCCTCGATGCGTTGTCGGTTCGCGCCCATATCGCCCTTGCCGAGCCGTGAGGCCGAGCGCACTTGAATGACCTGGGCGCTGGGGTCGAACCAGAACTCGACGTCATCGACGTAGTGCATCAAGCGGGTCTGGTACTGCACATACAAATAGCCCGGCTCACTTTTGACGACCTGCGTGCCGTGCATCGTCTCGACCACGGTCTTGAGCTTGGCCAGCGTGGCTGCGCCGTCGCCGCGCAAGGCCAGTGGTGCAATGTCGGCATAGCGGCGCTGCGGGTGATCCGGGTAGAGCGCCGCCTGACTGCTGACGCTGTTGGCGGTGGCGGACAAGCCCTTCAGCTTGCCGTCGCGCACCCCGAGGTCGGTCGGCGCGTCACCGCGCAGCAGCCCGAGCTGGCCCGCCAGGATGGCCAACACCACCGCGCTGGCAATCAAGATCAACACCCATTTCAATAGCTTTAGCAGCAGCATCTCGTCATCCTCGAAGTAAGAAAGGGAACAGCGGAAAGAAGGACAGCGGAGCAGGCAAGCGCCGGCAGGGGCGAAAACTTCAAATGCCTGCCCCTCATTGAAAAACCTCCGCTTTGCCGGCACAGCATTGCTTGAATTTTTTGCCACTGCCGCAGGGACAGGGGTCATTGCGGCCGACCTTGGCCGCCAGCCGGCGCAGCGGCGGCGTGACGCTGACCCTCGAGACACGCTGAGGCTCGAAATAGCGATAGATAGCCGCCAGGTTGCCAATCATCAGCCGGATCAACTGCCAGCGCTGCTCGGCCGACACCAGCGGCGAGCGCAAGCGCTCATCAGCGTTGTGCTCATGTGCGAGCAAGGACATCGGCAGCAACAGATCCCGCGTCGCCGCCGACTCCCGCAACCGGCGCCAACTGTCGGCGCGGCACTGCACACCTTGCAAAAAGCCCTGCGCCCATTCGCTGGCACCCCAGATCTGCCCCTCGTCGTTCAACAGCGCCGGCAAATAGACCTCATCGGCATCCAGCGTGCGGTGCAAGCTGCAGGCAATGGAGTTCCAGTGG
>CANFYD010000392.1 GCA_947450745.1 Burkholderiales bacterium | reverse complement strand
TACTTCACTTATTCGCTCGCTTTCGCGGTGGCCTTGTTGCTGCGCTACTTCGACAAACCGGGGCGTTTGCGGCCGCTGTATGCCAGCGCAATGGCCGCCAGTTGGTTCTGGCTGATGGCTTGCGCGCTGATCGTGGCGGACTACTGGGGCGGCGAGCCCGGGCGTGATTCGGCTTTGCTGGCGCTACTGGCACCCACGCTGTTGTGGCCGCTGATGCAGTTTTTGCCGACGCTGTGGCCTTTCGGCGGCACCGGCTTGGCGGTGTGGCGTCGGCGCGGCTTGATGTTCGGCAGCATGGCGCTGGTGACGGCGGTGATCGCCACGCTGTTGGCCGGCTCCTACATGCGTGACCGCAGCACCGGGGCCGGCTCCAGCAACGACATGCAGGTGCGCATCGAGCATTGGAAAAATGGCATTGCCCTGTTGCTCACGCCGGAGGAGCGCTGGCTGGGCAAGGGCGTGGGGCGCTATGTGGCCAACCTTTATTTCAACGTGCCGGCGGCCGAGCAAACCGGGGATTACCGCCTCAAGACCGAGGCGGGTCAGCATTACCTGGCACTGACCGCCGGTAAACATGTGCAGGGCTGGGGCGAGATCTTCCGGGTCTCGCAGCGCATCGCCGCGCCGCAGGGGCAGGTCAAGCTGACCACTCGGGTGCGGGCGGAAACGGCGGTCGGGCTGCATGTCGAGATCTGTGAAAAACACCTGCTCTACAACGAGGCCTGCCTGGTCAAGGAGTTGCAGGTGGCGGCCCAGCCAGGCGTCTGGCAAACGCTGGCGCTGGACTTGGGCCCCGCCCCGGCGATGGGCGGGGCTTGGTACGCGCCCAAGTTCATCGTGTTTTCGGTCGCCGTGGCGAGCCGGGGCGGCGTGGCTGATATTGCCGAACTGCAACTGAGCGATGCGCGCTCGCCCGCAATGCTTGCCAATGCCGACTTTGCCGGCGAAATGGCGCATTGGTTCTTCTCCAGCGACCGCCATCACTTGCCCTGGCACATCAAGCAAATGGCGCTGCATGTGCTGTTCGAGCAGGGCTTGATCGGCTTGGGGCTGCTGGCGGCGCTGGTGGTTTTGGCGCTGTGGCGGCTCAGCGCCGGGCGCGGCCGCGAGCATGAGTTGGCCCCGGCCTTGGCCGCCGGCTTGCTGGGCTTCATCGCCGTGGGCCTGTTCGACAGCTTGCTTGATGTGCCTCGCATGGCTTATCTGTTTTATGCCCTGCTGCTGCTGAGCCTGGGGCTGCGCGGTACTGCGGGCGCTGAAGCCAAGGCCCGCTGAGCACTGGTGAAGAGCGCTGATGAACGCTGAAGGACGCTGACTGGCTATCATCACCCGTCCAATTTCCGCATCCCCATGGCCGAACCCGTCTCCACCCTCAATTCCGCCCAGCTCGAAGCCGTTCACCACCTGGACGGACCTTGTCTGGTGATTGCCGGCGCCGGCTCCGGCAAGACGCGGGTGATCACGCAAAAGATTGCGCGGCTGCTGCAAGCAGGTTACGCGGCCAAAAGCATTGCCGCCATCACCTTCACCAACAAGGCCTCGCAGGAAATGCGCGAACGGGCCAAGGCGCTGGTTGGGCCCCGGGCGGCCAAGGATCTGGTGATTTCGACCTTTCACAGCCTGGGCGTGCGCATCCTGCGCCAGGAAGGCACCCGCGTCGGCCTGAAGGAGCAGTTCTCTATCCTGGACAGCGACGACGTGTTGGGCGTGCTGCGCGATGCCGGCGGCACGGTGGACGCCAACCAGGCCAAGTCCTGGCAATGGACGATTTCGATGTGGAAGAACCAGGGCCTGACCGCCGACCAGGCCTTGGCCATCGCCAAAGACGACCACGAACGCTCGGCCGCGCTGGTGATGGTGCGCTACCAAGAGCGCTTGGCCGCCTACCAGGCGGTCGACTTTGACGACCTGATCAGCCTGCCGGTGCGCCTGTTGACCGAAGACGCCGAAGCGCGCGGGCGCTGGCAGGAGCAGTTGCGCTATGTGCTGGTGGACGAGTACCAGGACACCAACGCGGTGCAATACGACCTGCTGAAGGCACTGGTCGGCAAGCGGGCCATGTTCACGGCCGTGGGCGACGACGACCAGAGCATTTACGGCTGGCGCGGTGCGACCATCGAGAACCTGAAGCGCCTGCCGGTCGATTACCCGCAATTGAAGGTGATCCCGCTGGAGCAGAACTACCGCTCGACCGGTGCCATCCTGCGGGCTGCGAACAACGTCATCTCGGTCAACCCGAAGATCTTCGACAAAAAGCTCTGGAGCGAATTTGGCGACGGCGAGCCGGTGGCGCTGATCGAGGCCGACGGCGAGGAGCATGAAGCCGAGCGGGCGGTGACGCGCATCCAGACCCTGCGCGCCGACGGCAAGATGCAGAACTTCAGCGAGTTCGCCATCCTCTACCGGGCCAACCACCAGGCCCGTACGTTCGAGAAAGCGCTGCGGCGGGCCGAGATTCCGTACAAGGTGTCCGGCGGCCAGAGCTTTTTCGACAAGAGCGAGATCAAGGACTTGTGCGCCTGGCTGCGCCTGCTGGTCAATCAAGACGACGACCCGGCGTTCTTGCGCGCCATCACCACGCCCAAACGCGGCATCGGCCATCAGACGCTGGGCAGCTTGAGCCAGTTCGCTGGGCGCTGGAAATGCAGCATGTACGAGGCGCTGTTTGCCGAGTCGCTGGCCAGCGCGCTGAGCGCGCGGGCGCTGGCGTCGCTGCATGAATTTGGCCGCTGCGTCAGCGAGCTGGAATTCCGAGCCAAGACCACCGAAGGCGCAGAACCGGCCAAGGCCTTGCTGCTGGAATGGGTGAAGGACATCGGCTACGAGCAGCATTTGCTCGACAGCGAGGAGAACGAAAAAGTGGCCGCCGCCCGCTGGAGCAATGTGCTCGACTTCATCGACTGGGTCGCCAAGCGCTGCGGCGGCCAGATCACGCAAGACAGCGGCTCCACCTTCGAGGCCGAAAAGCAGACGGTGCTGCAGGTGGCGCAGACGATCAGCGTGATTCTGTCGATGGCCGAGCGCGGCGGCGAGGAGCAGGATCAGGTCACCCTGACCACTTTGCACGCCTCGAAAGGCCTGGAATGGCCACATGTCTTCCTGGCCAGCGTCAACGAAGGGCTGCTGCCCTTCAAGGCCGATGACGAGGAGATGACCGCGCAACGGCTCGAAGAAGAGCGCCGCTTGATGTATGTGGGCATCACCCGCGCCCGCACCACGCTGGCCGTCAGCACGCTGCGGCGGCGCAAAAAGAGCCGCGAGCTGGTGATGGGTATCCCCAGCCGCTTCATCACCGAAATGCGCCTGAACGAAGGCTCGGTCAAGGAAGACCCGCGCGAGAAGCTGAAACGGCTGCGCGAGTCGTTTGCCGCCAAGGGCGCGGTGTCGACGGCGGCGCAGGGAAAGGCCGGTTGAGGAAGCGTTGGGGTCGGGGGACGGCTTTGTGGCAGGAGCGGGCGTTCAAATTCGATGCAAGGATCGGCAGCGATCAGGCCGACTGTGCGCTCTGTTTCGCTCCTGTCCCCCGGCCTGCGGCCTCCTCCTTGACCTCGCTACACAGAACACCCAATCGACCTGATCCGGCAGGATAGGACTAGGAGTCTGCGAGGCACAAAGCGGCTCGCCAAAGCCGGGCCAGAGCTATCAGCGCAGGCACCAGGCACCGATGACCGCAGCGGGGAACAGGCCCGCAGCACAAATGCCGCTCGCAGCCCGGCCACACGCGGGTCGCGACCCGCCCTACGGATGCCACATCCTTGCTTGACAGTCAGCGCCGACCCGGCACCGATGGACCGGCGAGATGCGTCTGTCGATCATTCGGGTGGGCTACATGCCCTTGAACAACTGCGTGTAGCTGCGGCTGACTTCGAGCTTTTCGCTCAAGCCCTTGACGCCGACCATCTGGCGGCCGCGGAAGTCGCGGGTGATGCCGTCGATCGCGTGCGAGTTGACCAGGGTCGAGCGGTGGATCTGCCAGAACAGCGCCGGGTCCAGCTCGTCCACCAGTTCCTTGATCGGCTTGCGGATCAAGGCCTCGACCTTGGCCGTTTGCACGCGGGTGTATTTTTCGTCGCTGATGAAAAACAGCACATCGCTGACGGGAATCATCTGGATGGCCGCGCCGACGCTGGCCTGTATCCACTGCAGATATTTGGGCGCGTTGCCGGGGCTCAGTTGGTTGGCGAGCTTGTGCAGCAGTTGCTGCAGCGGCACACCGGGTGCGCTCGGCAATGCGCTGCCCAGGCCGTTCTCGTCGCCATCCAGCGCGTCGTGGCGCTGCGCCAGGCGCTTCTTGATGCGGGTGACGGTCAAGGCCAAGCGCTCGCGTTCGGCCGGCTTCAGCACATAGTCGGCCACGCCTTGCTCGAACGC
>CANFYD010000391.1 GCA_947450745.1 Burkholderiales bacterium | reverse complement strand
GACGATGGCCGCCTACGGCTTGCCGCCTGCCATCGGCATGAACCACCGGATGACGCATTTTCAGCACCTGTTCTCCAGCAGCGGCTATGCGGCCGGCTACTACGTCTACCTATGGGCCGAAGTGCTGGATGCCGATGGCTACGAGGCTTTCGTCGAAGCGGGCAGCCCGTTTGACCCGGCCGTGGCCGAGCGTTTGCTGGCCTGCATCTACTCGACCGGCAACAGCCGCGAGCCGGGTGCGGCTTACCGCGCTTTCCGCGGCCGGGACGCAGCGGTGGAGCCGATGTTGCGCGGCCGTGGGTTGCTGCCGGCTTGACATCACTTGACAGCCGCACGCACTTGAATCAGCGGTGATCTCAAGGCTTGGGTGCGAAGAAAGCGTCCAGGCCTTGCAGAAACGCTTTGAAATCAAGCGGCTTGGTCCAGTAGGCGGCAAAGCCGGCTGCCTTGGCCAGCCGTTGATCTTCCGGGCTGTTATCGGCGGAGACAGCGATGCAGGGGATGTGCGCCGTGCGCGGCTCGGCGCGCAATCTCTGCAGCACCTCGTAGCCGCTGCAGTCCGGCAAGTGCAGGTCCAGCAGGATCAGGTCCGGCTGCAGCGCTTGCGCCATCGCAACACCTTGGCTGCCGTCAACGGCGCAGTCCAAGCGCAACTGCGGACGCATCCCCACCAGTTCCTCGACCACCAGCGTATTGACCGCGTTGTCTTCGATATAGAGCAGCCGCCCAAGTGCGGCGGCGGAGTTGTCGGGGCGTGATGGCTTGGAAGTCATTGACCAGAGTTTAGCCACGTAGGGCAGGCCCTGATCCGCGTCGTGCCGCCTGACTATCATCGGCACACCGTCGTCCTCAACTGAAAGTGCCTGCATGAACGAGCCGCAAGTGAAACAGAAATTCGCCCTGGTGACCGGCGCCGGCTCCGGCATTGGGCGGGCCTGCGCGCTCGCGCTGCTGGACGCCGGCTACCGGGTCGCGCTGGTCGGCCGTCGCACGGAGGCCTTGCAAGCCACGGCCGACGCGGCTGCGGAACCGGAACGTGCCTTGCTGCTGCCGGCCGACGTGACGCAGCCGGCGGCGGTGGCTGAGGTGTTTGCCCGCGTGCAAGCCGAGTTCGGCCGGATCGACCTGTTGTTCAACAACGCCGGCATGTCGGCACCGGCCATTCCGATCGATCAGCTCACCTATGCGCAGTGGCAAGCGGTGGTCGATGTCAACCTGACCGGCAGTTTTCTGTGTGCCCAGGCCGCCTTCAAGCTGATGAAGAGCCAAAGCCCGCAGGGCGGCCGCATCGTCAACAACGGCTCGATTTCGGCCCATGCGCCGCGCCCCAATTCGGCCCCGTACACGGCCACCAAACACGCCATCACCGGCCTGACCAAGGCCTTGTCGCTGGACGGCCGAGCGTTCGACATCGCTTGCGGCCAGCTCGACATCGGCAACGCGCTGACCGAAATGGCCATGCCGATGACCCAGGGCGTGCGCCAGGCCAATGGCAGCATCGCCGCGGAAGCGACAATGGACGTGGCCCATGTTGCCAGTGCCTTGCTCTATATGGCCGGCTTGCCCTTGTCGGCCAATGTGCAGTTCATGACGGTGATGGCCACCCACATGCCCTATGTCGGGCGAGGATGAAAGGATCCCCTTGATTGCTTCTTTTTTCGGTTTGTTGACTCGTCTGGTGCTGGCGCTGGCCACCGTGTTGCTGGTGCTCAGCTTGCTGGCAGTGGCCGCCGTGACGATGTTTTTCCTGCTGCTCTGGAGCCTCTTGCGCGGCAAGCGGCCGGTGATTGATTTGTCCGCCTTCACCCGCGCCCGCCAATTCCGCGCCGGCCGCCCGATGCCACCCAAATCACCGCGCAAGCCTGCGGGCGAGGTGGTCGATGTGGAAGTGCGCGAGGTGGCTGAAGGCGCTGAGCAGCCCCGCTCAAACGATGCGGGCCGCTCAGGCCCTTCGAACGGCCCAGGTTTGGGCTGATTCAAGCGACAACCGGGGGGCGAGCTCGGCTTCCTGCCAGTTCCAGCCCCCCTCTCAAAGGTTGCGCCTGCCTTGTGAAAGGTAGCTTGGGCGCGCCCGCCACAACGCAGTGAGCGGGAGACAAATGCACCGGCTGTCGCCGCTGCGCGACCGCTTCCCGCCCCGTGAATCCGCCGACCCCTAGGAGTCTGCGCGGCAGAAGTATCGGCGGCTGCAAGGCGGCCGCAGCTGTCCATTTTTGGCTTCGCCGCTCTTCGAGAACACCGTCTTTTCGCCCCATAGCGGAGCTACGAAGCTTCAAATCCGGCAAAAACTGTCCTCGCTGAGGCCACCTTTCGCTTGTCGCCGCCTTCTGCCGCGCAGACCCCCAGCCGGTCCTGAGCCAAGCTAAAAAGCGAAATATGCGCTTGGTTAAATAAATATGAAGTTAGGTATGAGAAGCGTGATTAGTTCACACGTTTATCTGTGCGAATAGCGAATCAATTGTTCATATTGCGATTGGAGTCATATATTAAGACCGCTTAACAAACGGTATATTCATTTTTGCCAATTTTAATGAAGAAGTATCAATTTCGTGTCGTTGGTACAAGCCTTAGAGGGCGGCAGCGGTGGCCAGCGGTTTCGGAGCGTGGGTTGTTCGCCGGCTTTCGGCGTCCGTCTGTCGGGTTGGCTCAGCCTCTGCAAGCCACGCTGCGGGCGGTGCTGCTGACTGGGGCGCTGTTGGCGGAGCCGGCGGGTGCTCAGGTGATCGAGCCGTTGATCATCGAAGCGCTGGCGTCGCATCCGGCGGCGCGTTCGGCGGCCGCGCAGCAGGCGGTGGCACAAGCCGGGTTGGCGGGGGCGCGTTGGCAGTACTGGCCGACGCCATCGGTGTCGGTGGAAAGCGCCCGCGCGGGTGCCGCTGACAACGCTTACCAGGGCGATGCCACCGTGTCGGTGCTGCGCTTGCAGCAGCCGCTGTGGAACGGCGGGCGCTTGGCGGCCGGTCTGGCGCGGGCCGAAGCCGGCATCAGCACGGGCCAAGCCGCCTCGGACGAGGTGAGATTGCAACTCGCGCAGCGCGTGGTGCAAGCCTACGGCGATTGGCTGGCTGCCCAACTGAAGACTCTGGCTTACGACAAGAGCCAAGCCGCGCATGAGGTCTTGCAAGCTCGGGTGCTGCGCCGCATCGAGCAAGGCGTGTCGGCCGAGAGCGACGGCGTGCTGGCGGTGCAGCGGCTGCAAGCGCTGGCGGCTGACTTGGCGCTGGCGCGCTCGCAGCAGACGATTGCCCTGGCCCGGTTGGGGCAGCTGATCGGCCATGCGCCGGATGCGGCGTTACTCGGCGTGGTGCAGGCCAGCCCGAGCCCAAGCTCAAATTCAGGCCCCGAGTTGTCCGACTTGGCCGAGCTGTTGGCGCAAGCGCAGGCGGTCAGTCCGGCGCTGCAAAAGGCCCGTGCGCAGACACAAGCGCTGGTGGCGGCGGTGGCCGAGCGGCGCGCCGAGTTGGCACCCGAAGTCTATTTGCGGTTGGAGCGCCAGCAGGGCAACTTCAGCGTGCGGTCGGGGTCTGGCGAGAACCGCGTCTTCATCGGCCTGAGCAGCCGCTTCGGGGCCGGGCTGTCCAACCTGTCGGGCATCGACGCCGCGCGCGCTCAGCTTGAAGCCGCGCAGGCCGACGAGCAGACGCAGGCCCGCAGCGTGGCCGAGCAAGTGCTGTCCGACCACGCACTGGCGGCCTCGTCGGCCGCGCGCTTGGTGGCGCTGCAAGGCTCGGTGCAATCGGCGGCCGAGGTCGGCCTGGCCTACGAGCGCCAGTTCCTGGCCGGCCGCAAGAGCTGGCTCGACGTGATGAACGCGGCCCGCGAGCTGACGCAGACCGAAGTGGCGCTGGCCGACACGGTGTCGGCCCAGGTCGTCGTCGGCTGGCGGCTGGCGCTCAATGTGCGCGGCCTTGAACAAATATTGAACGGATCGATGCAATGAATTTGCTGCCTTGCCTGGCGCGCCTGGCGCAGCTGCAACATGAGAGCGTGGACCGCTTGGCGCTGCAGGAAGCGGCGCAGGCCGCCCCCTCCACCCCAACAGGCAACCCCCGCGCCCAGCTCAAAACCGTCGCCCGCCACCTGCAAGTGCGGCCAGCGCGCTGGCTGGCTGCGCCCGACGCGGCGGCCATGCCCGCGCTGCTGTGGACGGCCGGCCAATCTGGCCAATCCGGAGAATGGGGCTTGCTGCGCGGCCAGAACGCGCAAGGCCAATGGGTCAGCGAATGGTGGGAGGCCGACACCCAGCGCTGGCGCGAGCAATCCACGCCCGACCTGGCCGGCCACGCCATTGCCCGGCTCAGCTTGCGCCCGCCCTATGTGGCCAGCGACAGCGCGGTCTACCAATTGATCCGCCACGAGGTCTTCTCGCAGCGCCGGCTGCT
>CANFYD010000390.1 GCA_947450745.1 Burkholderiales bacterium | reverse complement strand
TCGCAGCCGGCCACGGCAAAACCGCGGAAGATTCCGAGCGGCTGGATGCCGCGTTGTTCCGCGAGCTTGCCGTTCATCACCACGCAGGCCGAGGCGCCGTCGGAAAACTGGCTGGCATTGCCGGCGCTGATCACGCCGCCGGGCAGGGCCGAACGCAGGCCCTTGATGGCGTCGTAGGTCGTGCCTTCGCGCAGGCCTTCGTCGGCGCTGACGGTCACTTCGCGGGTGGTCAGGCCCAGCACCTTGTCGGCCACACCCATGGTCACGGTGATGGCGGCGATCTCGTCATTGAAGAGGCCGGCGGCCTGGGCGGCGCAAGCGCGCTGCTGGCTCTGCGCGCCGTATTGGTCCATACGCTCGCGGGCGATCTGGTAGCGCTGGGCGACGGTTTCGGCCGTCTGCAGCATCGACCAATAGACCTCGGGCTTGTGCTTGAGCAGCCACGGGTCGGCAATCATGTGGCGATTGGCTTCGTTCTGGACGCAGGAGATGCTCTCCACGCCGCCGGCCACAAACACCTCGCCCTCGCCGGCAATGATGCGTTGCGCGGCCATCGCAATCGTCTGCAGGCCGCTGGAACAAAAGCGGTTGATGGTCATGCCGCTGACGGTCACCGGCAAGCCGGCGCGCAAGGCGACCTGGCGCGCGATATTGCTGCCGGTCGCCCCTTCGGGCGTGGCGCAGCCCATCAGCACATCTTCAACCTCGCCGCCGTCGATGCCGGCGCGCTCGAGCGCCGCTTTGACGGCATGGCCGCCCAGCGTCGCGCCATGCGTCATGTTGAAAGCGCCCTTCCAGCTTTTGGCCAAAGGGGTGCGGGCGGTGGAAACAATGACTGCTTTACTCATGATGTGTTCCTGATCAGTGGGTGACAGAGCGACTCGATGTAGGAGTCAGGTCTGTCACACCAATTCAATGGTGGAAATTCAAGAAAATGTCTTGCCTTCGGCGACCAGCCGGGCCAGCAGCGGTGCCGGCTTCCAGAACTCGGCGTCGTCCAGCGGGTTCTTGGCGAACTTGTTCATTGCCTGCACCACGTTGAACAGACCGACCTGGTCGGCGTAGCACATCGGGCCGCCACGCCACAGCGGGAAGCCGTAGCCGCTCAGGTACACCATGTCGATGTCCGAGGCGCGCTGGGCGATGCCTTCTTCGAGCAAATGCGCGCCCTCGTTGACCAGGGAATAGACCAAGCGCTGGACGATTTCTTCATCGCTGATCTTGCGCGGGGTGATGCCCAGTGCGGCACGGTGCTTGTCCAGCATCTCGGTCACCACGGCCGACGGGATGGCGTCGCGCTTGCCGGGCAAATAGTCATACCAGCCGGCGCCGGTCTTCTGACCGAAACGGCCCAGCTCGCACAGCAGGTCGGCGGTCTTGGAATAGCGCAGACCGGGCTTTTCGGAGTAGCGGCGCTTGCGGATGGCCCAGCCGATGTCGTTGCCGGCCAAGTCGCCCATGCGGAACGGGCCCATCGCAAAACCGAACTTCTCGGCCGCGCGGTCCACTTGGGCCGGCGTGCAGCCCTCGTCCAGCAAGAAGCCGCCCTGGCGGCCGTACTGCTCGATCATGCGGTTGCCGATGAAGCCGTCGCAAACGCCGGACACCACCGCTGTTTTCTTGATTTTCTTGGCGACCGCCATCACGGTGGCCAGCACGTCCTTGGCGGTGGCTGCGCCGCGCACCACTTCCAGCAGGCGCATCACATTGGCCGGGCTGAAGAAGTGCATGCCGACGACGTCTTGCGGCCGCTTGGTGAAGTTGGCAATCGCGTTCAGGTCCAGCGTCGAGGTGTTGGAGGCCAGGATGGCACCCGGCTTCATGACCGCGTCCAGTTGCGTGAACACGGCCTGTTTGACGCCGATTTCCTCGAACACCGCTTCAATCACCAGATCGGCATGGCCGATATCGGCGTAGTTGAGCGTGGTGGTCAGCAGCGCCATGCGGGCGTCGTACTTGTCCTGCTTCAGCTTGCCCTTCTTGACCTGCGCTTCGTAGTTCTTGCGGATGGTGGCCACACCGCGATCGAGCGCTTCTTGCTTGGTTTCCAGCATCACCACCGGCAGGCCGGCGTTGAGGAAATTCATGCTGATGCCGCCGCCCATCGTGCCCGCACCAATCACCGCCACTTGGGCGATGTTGCGCACCGGCGTGCCGGCCGGCACATCGGAAATTTTGGACGCCGCACGCTCGGCAAAAAACGCATGGCGCAGCGCGCCGGATTCGGGCGTCACCATCAGTGCGGCAAAGCCTTCGCGCTCGGCCTTCATGCCGTCGTCGAACTTCATCGTCACCGAGGCGGCCACCGCTTCCAGGCAGCGCAGCGGCGCCGGGAAGTTCTTGCTCATGCCGGCAACCATATTGCGGGCGAACTGGAAGAAGGCTTCCGGGTTGGCGCAGCGCGCTTTCAAGTCGCGCACCCGTGGCAGCGGACGCTTGTCAGCCACTTCGGCCGCAAAGGCCAGCGCGGCCTCCATCAAATCAGCGTCGGCCAGGCGGTCAAACAGCTTCTGTCCAGGCACCTGCGCCAGCATTTCGCTCAGCACCGGCTCGCCGCTGACGATCATGTTCAACGCCACCTCCGCACCCAGCACCCTGGGCAAACGCTGCGTGCCGCCGGCACCGGGCAACAGGCCCAGCTTGACCTCAGGCAAGGCGACCTTGGTGCCCTTGGCGGCGATGCGGTAGTGGCAACCCAAAGCCAGCTCCAGCCCACCGCCCATGCAGACGCTGTGAATCGCGGCAACGACCGGCTTGCTGCAGCTCTCGACCACTTGGATCAGGCTGAGCAGATTCGGCTCGGCCAGCGCTTTCGGGCTGCCGAATTCCTTGATGTCGGCACCGCCCGAGAAAGCGCCACCGGCACCGGTGATCACGATGGCCGTGACAGCCGCATCGCTCTCCGCCCGGTTGATGCCTGCGGCCGTGGCTTGGCGGGTCTCGAACCCCAGGCCGTTGACCGGCGGATTGCTCAAGGTGATCACGGCGACTTGGCCGCGGACTTCGTAAGTGGCTGTCATGCTGAAACCCTTTTGATACCCGATTGAGACGATTGAGACGCTGGCCCGGCCTATCACCGAGCCCTGAAATAGAACGACCGTGCGATTCTAGGCAGCAACATCGCAGCAAGGATGTCCCTGCCGTGACAACGCGTTTGCCGGCCACCGACTTTGCCTCAAGTCGGCGGCTTTTCAAGCGCAAGTCGGCCGGGAATACCCCTAATGTCGCGACCATGAGCCACCGCTTGAATAGGCTGCTGCGTCTAACGCCGGCCCTCTGAGTTGCTGACAATGGCCGGCGCTTTGCGACTTTTCATCCAGGGCGCTTGATCATGAACAACACCGTATCGATGCGAAAACGCCGCCGTTTAGGGGGGGTTTTGGGCCAGTTTGCAGCCTCGGACTTGCGCGGCTTGGCGCAACTGGCCACCCAAGCGACCGCCGGCGTGACGCGCATGGTGGAGGGCGTGCACCAATCGGTCTGGGACACGCTGGGCGTGGCCGGCGGCCCGGAGCCAGGGCAGACCGGTGGCATCACCGGCCTGGTTTACAAGACCGTGCAAGGCGTCAATCAATGGGTCGGCAAGGGGCTGGATGTCGTGCTGGCCCGCTTGGAGCCTGTGCTGGCTGCGGGCGAGCCGGTGGACTCAACGCAGCGCGATGCCTTGCTGGCGGCGCTGAACGGGGTGATGGGCGACCATTTGCTGGCCACCCACAACCCGCTGGCTCTGCAGATGACGATGCGCTGGCGCGGCGAGCCGCTGGATTGGCAAGCCAGCCCGCTGTTGCCGCCCGGCTCCGGCGTCAGCGGCCGGGTCTTGCTGCTGATCCATGGCCTGTGCATGAATGACCGGCAATGGCAGGAGCAGGGGCAGGCCAGCGGCCCCAAGCCACCCCGCCCGCCCGCTGATCACGGCGCGGCGCTGGCCAGGGCGCTGGGCTACAGCCCGGTCTATTTGCGCTACAACTCGGGCCTGCATGTCTCGCAAAACGGCCGCGAGCTGGCGGCACAACTGGAGCAGGTGATCAATCATTGGCCGGTGCCGGTCGAGGAACTGAGCGTGCTGGCGCACAGCATGGGCGGCTTGTTGATGCGCAGCGCCTGCCACTACGCCCATCAAGGCCCGGGGCAGCCCGATTTGCGTTGGCTGGCTCAGCTGAAAAACATCGTGTTTCTGGGCACACCGCACCACGGCGCGCCGCTGGAGCGTGCCGGGCATTGGTTGCATACCGTGTTGGGCAAGACACCGTACAGCGCGCCCTTTGCGGCCCTGGCGCGCCTGCGCAGCGCGGGCATTACCGATTTGCGCTTTGGCAATCTGATGCCCTCCGACTGGCAAGCCCACGACCGCTTTGGTGACGGACAAGACCACCGCCAACCGCTGCCCTTGCCGGA
>CANFYD010000389.1 GCA_947450745.1 Burkholderiales bacterium | reverse complement strand
AGGTTTACCCGCAACCCAACGCTACCCAGCGAAACTCCCCTTAGTTTCACGACCGGACTCAGGCTCTTTGACAACGATATGTCAGGAAATGGAGCCGAGCTGGGCACGCTCACTACCGGAGTTCCCCCGTGCTGCCCGAACTGCTCCAAGCCCCTTCAGCAATTCTCGCCCTGGCAGACGGTACGGTCTTCAAAGGCACCTCGATCGGCGCAGCCGGTCAGACAGTCGGAGAAGTGGTGTTCAACACCGCAATGACCGGCTATCAAGAAATCCTCACCGACCCGAGCTATTGCCGGCAGATCGTGGCTCTCACGTATCCGCACATTGGCAACTACGGTATCAATGATGAGGATGTCGAGGCGCAGAAGATTCATGCCGCTGGTCTGATCATCAAGGAACCACCCATCCTTGATTCCAACTTCCGCAAGACCCGCAGCCTGGTGCAGTATCTGCACGACGAAGGCACGGTAGCGATTGCCGATATCGATACCCGACGCCTGACCCGCCTGCTGCGCACCACCGGCGCCCAAAACGGCTGCATCATGGCCTTGCCCGTAGGTGCCGTCATCAGCGATGCGCTGTTGGCCGAGGCTGTCGCCTTGGCTCGTGGCGCTGCCAGCATGACCGGACTTGACCGCGCTCGCGTTGTCAGTACGACAGAGCCACACAGTTGGACCGAGACCGAGTGGACGCTGGGTGCTGGCTATGGCCAGCAGACCGAACCGCGATTCCATGTGGTCGCTTACGACTTTGGCGTCAAGCACAATATTCTGCGCATGCTGGCTTCGCGCGGCTGCAAGATCACCGTCGTCCCGGCGCAAACGCCCGCGTCGGTCGTGCTGGCGATGGCGCCCGATGGCGTCTTCTTGTCCAACGGCCCGGGTGATCCGCAGCCCTGTGATTACGCCATTGAGGCCGCCGCCGAGTTGATCGAGTCGGGGCTTCCGACCTTCGGTATCTGTCTGGGGCACCAGATCATGGCGCTGGCCTCCGGTGCCAAGACGTTCAAGATGAAGTTTGGTCACCACGGTGCCAACCATCCGGTCAAAGACCTGGATAACGGCCGCGTCAGCATCACCAGCCAAAACCATGGCTTCGCCGTCGATGCGGACAGCTTGCCAGCCAACTTGCGGACGACCCACGTCAGCCTTTTCGACGGCACCGTGCAAGGCTTGGCGCGCACCGACAAACCGGCGTTTTGCTTCCAGGGTCACCCCGAGGCCAGCCCCGGTCCGCACGATATTGCTTACCTGTTTGACCGTTTCATCGGTCTGATGGCTAAAACCTGATTAGGCCTGGTGGAGTTCTGACATGCCCAAACGTTCTGACATTCAAAGTATTCTGATCATCGGGGCCGGCCCCATCATCATCGGCCAGGCCTGCGAGTTCGACTATTCCGGTGCCCAAGCCTGCAAGGCGCTGCGCGAGGAGGGCTACAAAGTCATCCTGGTGAACAGCAACCCGGCCACCATCATGACCGACCCGGACACGGCCGACGTGACCTACATCGAGCCGATCACTTGGCAGGTGGTGGAAAAAATCATCGCCAAGGAGCGACTGGCTTTTCCGAACGACAAAATGGCGGTGTTGCCGACGATGGGCGGGCAGACAGCATTGAACTGCGCGCTGGAATTGCACAAGCACGGTGTGCTGGCCAAGTACGACGTCGAGATGATTGGCGCGAACGAGAAGGCCATCGAAAAGGCGGAGGATCGTCAAAAGTTCAAGGAGGCGATGACCAAGATCGGCTTGGACTCGGCCCGATCCGGTATCGCCCACACGATGGAAGAGGCGTTAGAGGTGCAAAAGCGCATCACGGCCGAAATCGACGGCACCGGCTTTCCGATGGTCATTCGCCCCAGCTTCACGCTCGGCGGCAGCGGTGGCGGCATTGCCTACAACCCGGAAGAGTTCGAGGAAATCTGCAAGCGAGGCCTTGATCTGTCGCCGACCACCGAGCTGCTGATTGAAGAATCGCTGATCGGTTGGAAAGAGTACGAGATGGAGGTTGTGCGGGACAGCAAGGACAACTGCATCATCGTCTGCTCGATCGAAAACCTTGATCCGATGGGTGTGCACACCGGTGACTCGATCACTGTTGCCCCGGCGCAGACGCTGACCGACAAGGAATATCAGTTGCTGCGCAACGCGTCGATCGCCATTCTGCGCGAAATCGGCGTTGACACCGGTGGCTCGAACGTGCAGTTTTCAATCAATCCGAAAGACGGTCGCATGACCGTCATCGAGATGAATCCGCGCGTCTCCCGCTCGTCGGCGCTGGCTTCAAAAGCCACCGGCTTCCCGATTGCCAAGATCGCTGCCAAGCTGGCCGTCGGTTACACGCTGGACGAACTGCGCAACGACATCACCGGGGGTGCCACACCGGCCTCTTTCGAGCCGAGCATCGATTACGTGGTGACCAAGATCCCGCGCTTTGCTTTCGAAAAATTCCCGATGGCTGACTCGCGCCTGACGACGCAAATGAAGTCGGTCGGCGAGGTGATGGCCATGGGTCGGACCTTCCAGGAGAGCTTTCAAAAGGCCTTGCGCGGGCTTGAAACCGGCATCGATGGTCTGAGTGAGCGCACCTCATGCTTGCCGTCGGATCGCGACGAAATCGTGCAGGAGATCGGTGAGCCTGGACCGGAGCGCATCTTGTTCGTGGCGGACGCGTTTCGCATCGGCATGAGCTTGACCGAGGTGTTTGACGAAACAGCGATCGACCCTTGGTTCCTGGCGCAGATCGAACAGTTGGTCAAGATCGAGTTGTCCTTGGGCGACCGCACGTTGACTTCGCTGAGCACCGATGAGTTGCGCTTGCTGAAGAAAAAGGGCTTTTCCGACAAACGTTTGGGCAAACTGCTGAAGACCAACCAGCATGAGGTACGGCGTGCGCGGCATGCCCAGGGCATCCGGCCGGTCTACAAGCGGGTGGATACCTGTGCTGCCGAGTTCTCGACCGAGACGGCCTATTTGTATTCAACCTACGAGGAAGAATGCGAAGCCCTGCCGACCAACAACAAGAAGATCATGGTGCTGGGTGGCGGCCCGAACCGTATCGGTCAAGGCATCGAGTTCGATTACTGCTGCGTGCATGCGGCCATGGCTTTGCGTGAGGATGGTTATGAAACCATCATGGTCAACTGCAATCCCGAGACTGTTTCGACCGATTACGACACCTCAGACCGCCTCTATTTTGAACCGGTGACGCTGGAAGACGTGCTGGAAATCGTTGAGAGAGAAAAGCCGATCGGCGTCATCGTTCAATACGGCGGTCAAACGCCGCTGAAGTTGGCCCTCGATCTGGAAGCCAACGGCGTGCCCATCATCGGCACATCGCCTGACAGCATCGACATGGCCGAGGACCGTGAACGCTTTCAGAAGCTGTTGCATGAGTTGGGTTTGAAGCAGCCGCCCAACCGTACCGCACGCACCGAAGAAGCCGCGCTTGAATTGGCGCATGAAATTGGTTACCCGCTGGTCGTCCGCCCGAGCTATGTGCTGGGTGGCCGGGCGATGGAAATTGTTCATGGCGACAAGGACCTGGAGCGCTATATGCGCGAAGCAGTGCGGGTGTCGGACAAGTCGCCGGTGCTGTTGGACCGCTTCTTGGAAGATGCGGTCGAAGTGGACGCCGACTGCATCAGTGACGGCGAAGACGTGATGATCGGCGGCATCATGGAGCACATCGAGGCGGCCGGTATCCACTCCGGCGACTCGGCTTGCTCCCTGCCGCCCTACACCTTGTCAAAAGAGCTGCAAGACGAGTTGCGCCGGCAAACGGCGGCGATGGCGCGGGCGTTGAAGGTGGTTGGCTTGATGAATGTGCAGTTCGCTATTCAGGGCGACGTCACTGGCGGCCTGGACGGTGCCACCGTGTTCGTGCTGGAAGTCAACCCGCGTGCGTCGCGCACCGTGCCGTTCGTGTCCAAAGCGACCGGGCAACAATTGGCGAAGATTGCAGCCCGTTGCATGGTTGGTCAGAAGTTGAAAGATCAGAAAGACCGCTTGGGCCGTATTCCTGCCGAGGTGATCCCGCCTTATTTCAGCGTCAAGGAAGCGGTGTTTCCTTTCAACAAATTCCCTGGCGTTGATCCGATTCTGAGCCCTGAGATGCGTTCGACCGGCGAAGTGATGGGCACGGCTCGCACCTTTGGCGAAGCGATGTTGAAGAGTCAGTTGGGTGCCGGTTCGAGGCTGCCCCGTCAGGGCAATGTGTTGATTACCGTGAAAAACGGTGACAAGGCACGTGCTGTTGCAGTGGCACGCGACCTGCACGCACTTGGTTTTGGTGTGGTGGCAACCAAGGGCACGGCGGCTGCGATTGCCGAGGTCGGCGTACCGGTCCGCATTGTCAACAAGGTCAAGGATGGGCGTCCGCACATCGTCGACCTCGTCAAGGGCGGT
>CANFYD010000388.1 GCA_947450745.1 Burkholderiales bacterium | reverse complement strand
GTTCCGGTCCCTGCGCTTCGTCCGCCTAGCCTGACAGCCGCTCGCTACAAAAAACTCACACCCTCCAAGCCCAACATTCACCGACCCGCGCAGACAAGGACCACCCCATGAATCTCGAAATCACTCCCGGCCAATTGACGCTTGAGCAATTGCGTGCCATCCGCGCCGGCGGCGTCCAGCTGACGCTGCATGCCAGCGCCGCGTCAAACATCCGCCGCGCCGCCGCCGTGGTGCAGGCCGCAGCGGCCGGTGATGCGCCCGTCTACGGTGTCAACACCGGCTTCGGCAAGCTGGCCAGCACCCGCATCAGCAAGGAAGACTTGGCCACGCTGCAGCGCAACTTGATCCGCTCGCACTGCGTCGGCGTGGGCGCGCCGCTGCAACCGGGCGTGGTGCGGCTGATGCTGGCGACCAAGGCGGCCAGTCTGGCGCGCGGCCATTCCGGCGTGCGCGAGGACGTGGTGCAAGGCCTGCTCGACGTCTTCAACGCCGGCCTGCTGCCGTTTGTGCCGGCACAAGGCTCGGTCGGCGCTTCGGGCGATTTGGCACCTCTGGCCCACATGACGCTGGCCCTGATGGGCGAAGGCGACATGCTGCTGGAGGACGGCTCGGGCCAACTGCTGCGCC
Source organism: Burkholderiales bacterium (assembly GCA_947450745.1). Lineage (GTDB taxonomy): Bacteria > Pseudomonadota > Gammaproteobacteria > Burkholderiales > Burkholderiaceae_C > Paucibacter_A. The sequence continues at coordinate 3,781 of CANFYD010000388.1, read as the reverse complement.
GCCCGGCACTGGCCGCCTTGCAGCAGATGGGCATCGCGCCACTGGTGCTGCAAGCCAAGGAAGGTCTGGCGCTGATCAACGGCACGCAGACCTCCACCGCCCTGGCGCTGGAAGGGCTGCTGCGCTTCGAGTGGGTGTTTGCTGCGGCCATGGTCAGCGGGGCCCTGTCGCTCGACGCGGCGCGCGGCAGCGACGGCCCCTTCGATGCCCGCATCCATGCGGTGCGCGGCCAGCCGGGGCAGATTGAAACGGCCGCCGCCTACCGCCGCTTGCTGGCCGGCAGCGCCATCCGGCAATCCCACCAGGAAGGCGACGAGCGGGTGCAAGACCCTTATTGCCTGCGCTGCCAACCGCAAGTGATGGGGGCTTGCCTGGACCAAGGCCGCTACGTGCGCGATGTGCTGTTGCGCGAAGCGAACGCGGTGACGGACAACCCGCTGGTGTTCGTCAACGATGACGGCACAGCCGCGATGGTCAGCGGAGGCAACTTCCACGCCGAGCCGGTGGCCCTGGCCGCCGACGCGCTGGCCGTGGCAATTGCCGAGGTCGGTGCCATCGCCGAGCGCCGCATCGCCATGCTGATCGATACCAGCGTGTCGCGCCTGCCGCCCTTTTTGACCGCCAACGCCGGGCTCAACTCCGGCTTCATGATTGCCCACGTGACGGCCGCCGCACTCGCCAGCGAGAACAAATCGCTCGCCCACCCGGCCAGCGTCGACAGCCTGCCGACCTCTGCCAACCAGGAGGACCATGTCTCGATGGCCACCTTCGGTGCCCGCCGCTTGGGGCCGATGCTGGACAACACATCCCACATCATCGGCATCGAGCTGCTCGCCGCTGCTCAGGGCTTCGAGTTCCTGCGCCCACTGCAAAGCTCCGCCGCGCTGGAGCACGCCCATGCCCTGCTGCGCCAGACCTGCCCCGCCATGCCCACCGACCACTACCTCGCCCCCGACATCGCCCACGCCTTCACCCTGGTCGGCAGCGGCGCGTTGTCGCAGTTGCTGCAACGGGAGGGCGGTATGGTGGTGCTGGGTTGAGAGGCTGAGCGCAATTTAGGCCTCAGGCTAAGCCTGGCGCTCGCGGAAAAACGGCGTGCTCGCGGGATCAGCGCGGCGGGACGTTTTGCTCCATGTCCTCCAGCGCAGCCTAGGGCTGCAGCTTCCTCCTTGACTTCCGCAAAACGCCCCGCCGCGCTGATCCTTCGACCGTGCGTTTGCGCATCCGAGCGGGCGCAGGTGCTTGTTTAGCAAGGCCGTTGGGTGTGTCCTGCAGCGAAGTCAAGGGGGAGCGAAGCGGAGGACATGAGTGGCAGGACGCACCCAACGGCCGCAGCCTCGCCAGCATTTCGCGCTGTAAAAAATTTTGTTTCTCATGAGGGTGAGAGCTTTTTACTGCTCGCTCACCGAACCGTCCGCTGCGCCACCCGCATGCCGTCCTTCAGGGCGGTCGGCGGGTAGACGACGACTTGGCTGCCGGGAGCAAGGCCGGCGCGCAGCCAAGCCACTTGGCTGTTGCGGGCTTCCAGTTGCACCTCGCTCAGTCGGGCGCGGCCGCCGTCCAGCAAAAACACCGCATGCTGCCCGGCCTGCCCGCCGGGCAGCGGGAACACCGCGCTGACGGGCACCAGCAGCGCACCATCCTGCACGCGGGTGATGACGGTCAAGGCCACGCGGTAGCCATCGCCCAGGTCCGCGCGTTGCTTCAGCGGGCTGAGCAGCTCGATGATCACGCGCACACGTTGTTCTTCAACGCCGAGCGCGGAGATTTTGGTGAACGCTCCGGGCTCGACGCGGCTGACCGTGCCTTGCAGCGCTTGCGGGCCACCCCAGCGCTCGATGCGCACGGGGCTGCCGGGGCGGGCCAGCAAGGCATCGCTGGTCAACAACTCGGCCACCAGTTCAAGCCGCGAGGTGTCGCCGATCTCCATCAGCGGCGTGCCCAGCGGAAGCACGGTTTCGCTGGCTTGGAGTAGATGCAACACCCGGCCCGCCACCGGCGCGCGCAGCTCGAAGGCCTTGCCACCCGGCTGACGCACCAGACCCAGCGCGGCACGCGCCTGCTCCAGGCCATATTGAGCCACCTGCGCCTCGGCTGCTGCGGCAGCCTGTTCCTGTGCGGCAGCGCGCACGCTCAATTGGTCAGACTCCAACTTGGCCGCGCCAACAAAGCCTTGGCGGCTCAAGGACTCACTGCGCGCCAGCTCCAGCTTGGCCTGTTCCAGCCCGACGCGGGCCAGGCCCACGCGGCTCTGTGCGGCCCGCTGAGCCGCAGCGGCGGCCTCCACCCGAGCCGTCAATTCGGCTTGGCTGCGCTCGTCCAGCAACGGCGATGTGGCGGGCAACAAGCTACCCAGCAAGGCGCCCACCGTCACCGCGTCCCCTTCGCGCAAGCTGGGCCGCAGCCAGCGACCGGCCAGCGGCGCCGACACCAGATAGCGGTCGACCACGCGGGTCTTGCCGTCCTCTTCCACACTGCTTTCGAAACGCCCCAAGACCACGGCGGCCGCCTCGACCTGCACCGGACGCGGGGCAAAGGCCCAGGCCACCAAGCCGAGCAAGCCCAGCACAGCCAGGCCCGTCATCCATTTCGTCTTGCGTTGCATCTTTGTCTACTCTCTGATTTTCAAGACGGCCACCAGATCCAGCTGATCGATGCGGCGGCGCACCACCAGCGCGCTGGCCAGCCCAGCCAACACGACGGCCAGCGCCGCCCAGGCATAGGTGCGCGGCAGGATCACGACCGGGAAAAAGAACTGATCGGACTTCAACAAGCCGACGACCAGATGCGTCAACGCCCAGCCCAGCCCCATGCCCAGCGGCAGCGCAATCGCGATGCTCAGGGCCATCTCGCCCAGCAACAGGCCCGACACCTCGGCACGGGTGAAGCCCAGCACGCGCAAGCTGGCCAGCTCCCAGGACCGCTCGGCCAAGGCGATGCGCGCGTTGTTGTAGACCACACCCACCGCGATGACGGTGGCGAACAGCGTCAGGATGGTGCTCATGATGCGCACATTGCGGGCGCTGACCTCCTGCATATTGCGCAATAGGCTGGCCTTGCTGAAGGCACCCACCACGCGCGGCAAGGTCTTGCTGGCGGCCAGCAAGGCGGGCTCTGAGCCGCGCAACAGCGACAGCGCAAACAGCGTGCTGACATCGCCCTCGCCCAGCCAGCGGTTCAGTTGGCGGCGCTCGGCATAAGCGTTCAAGCCCATCATTTCGCGCACCGTCCCTTCGAGCGGCAGCAGCAGCACGCGCCGGCTGCCCTCCAGCACTTCAACCCTGACCAAGTCGCCCACGCGCAGCTCCAATTTGTCGGCCAAGCGGTCCGTCATCAACAGTCCAAGCTCGCCGGGCCGGGCTTCCCGGCCGTCCACATCGATGACGCGGCGCAACACAGGCTCGGCCGCATAGCCCTGAATGGCTCCGCGCTCGCTGTGGTGGCCATTGACAAAGCGAACCGCCACGTCGCGGCCCGACTCCACACTGAGTACGCCGGGCAGGCGCTGCAACTGATACCGGGCCGCATCGCCGCCGGCCTCGCTCATCCACAACATCACATCGCTGCGCATGGCCAGGTTGAACTGGGTGTCGACGATGTAGTCGATCGCATCGCGAAAAAAGTTGCCCATCACCACGATGGCGACAGCCGCCGCCACGCCACCGATCGACAAACCGGTGCGCCACGGCCTGCGCTCCATAGTGCGCAGAATCATGCGCAAGGACACGCTCGCCTGACCGCGTGAAAAGAACTCTGCCGCCCGCTCCAGCACCGATCGGCG
>CANFYD010000387.1 GCA_947450745.1 Burkholderiales bacterium | reverse complement strand
ATCGGCCTCGCTCATGTCCACGCATTGCAGGCTGACACCGCTGAAGTCGGCATAGCGGAGCCGGGCCGAGCGCAGCTTGACGCAACCGAAGGGAGTGTTGGTGAACTTGGCGTATTGCAGGTCGGCCCCGTCAAAGGTCGCGCCCGTCAGTTGCGTGCGCTGCGCGCCGGCCGATGAAAAGTCCGCGTGGCGCAGAACCGCCCCCGTCAAATCAGCGCCGTTGAGCGTGGCTCCGCTGAAGTCGGACGCGGTGGCGTCGACCCGTTTGAGCAGCGCTCGCGTCAGGTCCACGCCGCGCAAGTCTTTGTAAGACAGATTCAGCCCACTCAGGTCGCAGCCGACACAGGAGCGGCTGCTGATCAGCATGTCCCGGGCGGTGGTGATCTGTATCGACACTGCGGCGTCGAAGCTGCCCCAACGCAGCGGGCCAGATTCGGTGACGTGGGTTTTGCCGCCGTCGAGGCTGACCGTGGTGTTGGCACCGAGCAGCACGCTGCTGGGCCGGAAATTACGCGACGGCGGGGGCGCGTCCTGGTTGTAGATGAAGGCGGTGATGCCCTGGGAGTCGAGCAGCATCACTTCGCCGGTGGCCGGCAGATGGTTGCGGGCATCCAGCAAGTAGCGCGGGTTGATCACAAAGTGGCCGGCATTTGCCGCTACGGCGCTGTCCTGGGGAGCGTAGTCGGCGAAGGCGTTGGCGCGATAGGGTGTCAGCGTCGCGTCCGCATTCACGCCCAGGCACAGCGTGCGGCGCAACAAGCCGGTGTCGATCTGCCCCCGGCCTTGCCGATAGCAGTAAGCGACCGAATTGGCACCGGCCGCCCGCAGTTCGACCCCCTCGGTCTTGGCGGTGCCCGTACCGGCATCCAGTGGCAGCGCCAACACCTCGCTGATCGGAGCAAAGCTGGCGCGGCTCTGCTCGGTCCAGACGGCCATGTGGCCGTCTTCCTGGTGGGGAATCAGGATCTGGTGCCACACCCCGTCAATCGTGCGGCTGACGACGCTGAACAGCGAGCTGTAGTTCACGATCTGGCTGTCGGCCGTCATGCTGAAGTTGGCACCGATGCGCAAGTAAGCTTGGCTGCCGGTGTGCCGAAAGGCCCAGTACTCGCGGGGCGGCGTGCCGGCGCTGATGGCGCTGATGGCGCTGATCGTGCTGATGGTGGGTTGGGCGGGCTGCGCCGCCTGGATGAAGATCATGACCTCCTTGGCTGCCCCAGCACCAGCCACGTTGGCCGCCACCGCTGCGCTGCCGTGGGTCAGCACCAGCGTGTAGTCGCCAAGCGGGATCGTGCGGTGAGCCGGGCAGGGCGCGCCACGCTCGTGGGCCCACACCACCTGCCTGTCGCTGGCCTCCAAGCGCAGCGCCAGCACATAAGGCTCGTTCGGTGCGATGCATTGGCGCAGCGATTCCGCGCGCTGCAGGCGTATCGGCAGCCGGCTTTCGCGCGCGGCAGCCGTCGCCAGCACCGGCAGCACTACGGTGGCGGCCAGCCCTGCAGGCCGGGCCAAGGTCACCGCGCTGGCCAGCAGGGCGGTGGTGTCGTCTGGGTTTGGGGTGATGTCGCCCGAAGCGCCGCCGCAGCCGGACAGCAACAGGGCAAGGCCGATGCTGGCGACGCTGCCGACGCTGCCGACGCTGCCGACGAGGCTGCGGAGAAAATTTCGAGGACTACCTGTTTTCCGCATGCGCGGAATGTAGAGCAGCCCCGCGAGTGAAAAAAGCCTGCGCGGGCCCAGCCAAGACGCCGCGTGATCTATTGACGTTTGGCTTTGTTATTTCGCGCAACTTTGCACAAAAAGCGCGACTCGGCTGGACTCTGCGTTCATCTGCGTCCGCTGTGGATAAGTCGTAGGGCGACCCGCGACCCGCGTCCAGCCAATCGTTGCACCCGTGTTGCGCCCGGCCAGTTCCTGTTGCTACGTCGCTGCTCGCCCCACGCCAGCATTGCTCGCGGGTCTCGACCCGCCCTACGGAACTGACTCAGCGGGTTTCATTACCGATCAGTCAGCACCACTCAATCCGCCCAAACCACCAGCCCGCTCCATGCGGTGGCCAGCACGACGATGCCGAAGGCGATGCGGTACCAGGCGAAGACCTCAAAGCTGTGGCTGGCGATGTAGCGCAGCAACCAGCGCACGCAGACCCAGGCGCTCAGGAACGAGAACAGCAGGCCGACCGAGAACATCGGAATGTCCGCCATACTCAACAAGGCACGCTCTTTGTACAGGCTGTATGCGCCCGCCCCGATCAGTGTCGGAATGGCCAAAAAGAACGAAAAATCGGTGGCCGCTTTGCGCGACAAGCCCATCAACATGCCGCCGATGATGGTGGCACCGGAGCGGCTGGTGCCCGGCACCATGGCCAGGCATTGCACCAGGCCGACCTTCAGCGCGTCCAGCGGCGTCATGTCGTCGACGTTTTCAACCCGCACGGCGCTGGCCGGCCGGCGTTCGGCCCACAAGATGATCAGGCCGCCGATGATGAAGGTGCTGGCCACCACGGTGGGTGTGAACAGATGCGCTTTGATCGCCTTGCCGAACAGCAGGCCCAGCACCACGGCGGGGAAGAAGCCGATGGCCACGTTCTTGACGAAGCGGTTGGCGCGCGCGTCGCTGCCCAAACCGGCCGCCGTTTCGCGCAAGCGCTGCCAGTACACCAGGATGACGGCAAAGATCGCACCGGTCTGGATCGCGATGTCGAACACCTTGCTCTTGTCCCCGCCCAAGCCCAGCAGGGAGCCGGCCAGGATCAAATGGCCGGTGGAAGAAATCGGCAAAAACTCGGTCAGGCCTTCGACGATGCCCATCACCGCAGCTTTGATCAATAGAACAGTGTCCAACGGGTACTCCCTGAAATTGTGGGCGCGATGATAACTTGCAGGGTTTGCGCCTCCGGTGGGCGCTTGACCCGGCCCTGGGGCTCGCCTACATTACTGACCGCCCGGTCATTAATAGCCCAAGCCCCTGAACGCTGCCCCTTGAACGTCGTCCCTTCAACCCACCCGCGCCAACGCCGCAAGCAAGACCGTCCGCAAGAGTTGCTGGACGCGGCGCTGACCTTGTTCGTTGAAAAGGGTTTTGGTGCAACCCGCTCCGACGAGGTGGCTGCGCTGGCCGGTGTGTCCAAGGGCACGCTCTACCGCTACTACCCGAGCAAGGACGAATTGTTCAAGGCGGTGGTGCGGGAAAGCCTGTCGGCGCGCATTGCCGAGGCCACCGAATGGGTCGCCGGCCACTCGGGCGGCAGCGCCGAATTGCTGTGTCTGCTGATGACCGAATGGTGGCAGCGGGTCGGGCAGGGCACGGCCGGCGGTATCAGCAAGATCATGTTGGCCGAAGCGCGCCAGTTCCCCGAGTTGGCACGGTTTTATGTGGACGAAGTGGTCACGCCCACCCACCGTTTGCTGGGCGGCTTGATCGCGCGCGGCGTGGCCAGCGGCGAGTTCCGCCCGGTGCCGGTGGCCGAGACGGTTCATGTGTTGATCAGCCCGATGCTGCACATGATGCTTTACGAACATTCGTTCGGAGCTTGCGGCATCCACGCCCCCAGCATCGACCCCGCCGCCGTGCTGGCCGTGCAAATGGATTTGATGTTGCGCGGCTTGTTGACCGCGCCTGACGCGACTCGGCCGCCTGCTGACGCTGGCATTGCTGCGGCTTCTGCTGTTGACGTGGCCACAGCTGTTTTGCCCTCTTCGATTTCCCCTCTGAAAGATCCGACCTCATGAAGCTCTGGTTGAAGATTGCCCTGCCCTTGACGGCGCTGGTGCTGGTGGCCGGCGTGGGCCTGCGCATGCAGCAGGCGCGCCAATCGGCCATCGTCGTTGCGCCGCAGGCTGGCCTGGGTCTGGAGCTGGCCGCCATCGATGTGGTCAGCGCGCAACGCCAGCGCTTTTCCAACAGCTTGGAGATTTCCGGCAGCTTGAAGGCGGTCAACACCGCCGTCGTCAAAGCCAAGGTGGCCGCCGAGTTGCTGCGCCTGAGCGTGCGCGAGGGCGACACGGTGCAGGCCGGGCAGCTGATCGGGCAACTGGAAACGACCGAGCTTGACTTGCGCTTGCGCCAAGCCCAGCAAACCGCTGCCGCCGCCAAGGCGCAAGTGGACATCGCCCGGCGCAACCTGGACAACAACCGGGCGCTGGTTGGCCAGGGCTTTATCTCGGCCACCGCGCTGGATCAGGCGGCGGCCACCGAAGCCGGCGCGCAAGCGTCCCTGGCAGCTGCCTTGACGGCGGCCGACCTGGCGCGCAAATCATTGAACGACGCCCATTTGACTGCCCCGATCAGCGGGCAGGTATCGCAGCGCTTGGTGCAGCCCGGCGAGCGCGTGCCCATCGACGGCCGAATCCTGGAAATCGTCAACCTGAGCCAGCTGGAAATGGAGGCCGCGATTGCGCCCGAGCTGGCCGT
>CANFYD010000386.1 GCA_947450745.1 Burkholderiales bacterium | reverse complement strand
CCACCGATTTCGGCATCCTGTTTGTACCGACCGAAGGCCTGTACGCCGAAGCGCTGCGACGGCCCGGTTTGGTCGAAGCCTTGCAGCGCGAGCACAAGGTGATGCTGGTCGGCCCGACCACCTTGTTGGCCACCTTGACCAGTTTGCAAATGGGCTTTCGCACGCTGGCGCTGGAGAAGCGTTCGGCCGAGGTTTGGGAGGTCTTGGGCGCGGTCAAGACCGAGTTCGGCAAGTTCGGCGAGGTGTTGGCCAAGACCAAGAAGAAGCTGGACGAGGCCAGCCATTCGATCGACTTGGCCGAGACCCGTACCCGGGTGATGACGCGCAAGCTGAAAAGCGTCGAGGCGCTGCCCGACGCCGCCACGCAGGAGCTGCTGCGCCTTCAGACGGCGGACGGCGTTGCCGACACGGCCAGCGAGGCCGACGTTTGAGCCTGCCTGCTGCCGCTGTAGCTGCTGCGCTCAGCCCGGCGGCAGCGCTGCGGCGAGCCTTCCCCTGGTTGATCGCCACCTTGATCGCTGTTCACGCTTGCATGGCGGTGACCCGCGTCGCCGCCAGCCTGTGGGTGCTGCACCAGGGCTACGGGGAATGGACGGTCGGGGCGCTGCTGAGCTTGTTTGCGCTGGCGCCGATTGCGCTGTCGCTGTGGGCCGGCCGCTTGGCGGACCAGCATGGCTTCCACCGGCCGGTCGGTATTGGCGTGTTATTGGCCCTCAGCGGCGCGCTGGTGGCGTTTGCCTTCCAGCAACTGTGGGCGATTGCCCTCAGCTGCCTGCTCTGCGGCGGCGCGATCAGCGTGGCGGCGGTGGCCTTGCAGCGCGAGGCGGGCTTGATGGCCAATGACCCGTCGGAGCTGAAGCGCATTTTCAGCTGGGTGGCGCTGGGGCCGGCCTTGTCGAATGCGCTGGCCCCGGTGGCTGCTGGGTTGTTGATCGACCATGTCAGCTTCCGCGCCGCCTTTGCGCTGGCCTTGGTTCTGCCCTTGCTGTCCTGGGCGCTGGCTTGCAAAGTGCCGCGCCATGCGCCCAAACCGCAGAGCCAGGCCCAGCGCCGCCGCGCCGCTTGGGACCTGTTGCGGCTGCCGGCGCTGCGCAATTTGCTGCTGCTGAATGTGGCGCTGTCGGCCTGCTGGGACGCGCACATGTTCGTCGTGCCGGTGGTCGGCCATGCGCAAGGTTTGAGTGCGTCCGGCATCGGCCTGGTGCTCGGCTCGTTTGCGGTGGCCGCCACCGTCGTGCGCTTGGCCATCGTGCGCTGGGCCCAGCATCTGGACGAGCTGAAGGCGGTGCGCGGCGCGATGCTGCTCGCCACCGCCACGCTGCTGGTCTACAACTGGCTGCCGGGCACGCTGGGGATGATGGCCGGGTCGGCGCTGCTGGGCTTGGCACTCGGTTCGGTGCAGCCGATGGTGCTGGCGCTGCTGCACCACGTCACCCCGTCCGATCGGCATGGACAGGCGCTGGGCCTGCGCATGTTGGTGACCAATTGCGGCACCGTGGCGATGCCGCTGGGCTTTGGCTTGCTGGCCGCCGCCACCGTGGCTGCCGCGCCGATGTGGTTGATGGCCGGCACGCTGGTGCTGGCGCAATGGCCGGCCAAGGCGCTGCGCGGGCGGCTTTGAAGTCTGGCCGTTTGGCCTTAGCCGCTGCGCTGCACGGCGGCCAAAATGCCCCGCAAGATGTCGATCGGCTCGGGCGGGCAACCGGCCACGGTGAAGTCGACCGGGATGACGTTGGCGACCCGGCCGCAACTGGCATAGCTTTCGCCAAAGAGGCCGCCAGTGCAGCCGCAGTCTCCCACCGCGACCACCAGCTTGGGCGCGGGCATGGCGTCGAAGCTGCGCCGCAAGGCTTCTGCCATATGGCGTGACACCGGCCCGGTAACCAGCAGCAGGTCGGCATGGCGAGGGCTGGCGACGAACTTGATGCCCAGGCCTTCGATGTTGTAGATGGGATTGTTGAGGGCGCTGATTTCCAGCTCGCAGCCGTTGCAGGACCCGGCGTCTACCGCACGGATGCTCAGCGCCCGGCCGATGATGTGCAGCAGGTCTTGGTGGATCAGCGGCGCGGTGGGACGGTCATTGTTGTCGGTGGCGGGCTCGCCCAGCGTGACGACGCGGGGCGCTTCGGTCAGGCGGCCGGTACGGGCGACTTGTTTGAGGATGCGCCACATCAGAGATCGTGCCCCGCGTAGCTGAGGTTGAAGGATTTATTGATCAGCGGGAAGTCCGGCAGGATGTTGCCGATCACCGCATGCTCCAGCACCGGCCAGTTCTGCCACGAAGGGTCATGGCAATGACAGCGCTGAATGCGCCCGTCGGCGCTCAGCTGCAAGCCGACCAGCACCTCACCGCGCCAACCCTCGACCCAGCCCATGCCGGTGCGGGCGGCGGTGGCCGTGGTTGAAGTAGCAGCGGGCTGTATCAGTTCCTGATGGACAGGGCCATCCGGTAGTTGCCGGCACAGCGCACGCAGCAGCCGCATCGATTCCAGCAGTTCGTCGAAGCGGATCGCGACGCGGGCCGCCACATCGCCACTGCGCTGGGTTGCCATGCTGATGTCGAGCGAGTCGTAAGGCAGCCAGTCGTGATCGCAGCGCAAGTCACGGGCCTGGGAGCTGGCGCGGCCGGCGAGGCCGGTCAGGCCCAACTGGGCCGCCAGCGCGGGCGTGACCCGGCCGGTGCCCAGGAAGCGGTCCTGCAAACCGGCGTGTGCGTCGTAGACGGCGCGCAGCGTCTGCACCTCGCGCGCCATGGCTTCACATTGCGCGCTGAGCAACGCCAGCAGCGGCGCTGACGGATCGACGCTGACGCCGCCCGGCACGATCACATCCATCAGCAGGCGGTGGCCGAACACTTGTTTGGACAGGCGCTGCCATTGCTCCCGCAAGCGTGAAAACTGCACCAGCCCGAAGCCCAGCCCGGCGTCATTGCCCAAGCTGCCAAGATCGCCCAGGTGGTTGGCCACCCGCTCGCGCTCCAGCAGCAGCGCCCGCAACCAGGCGGCACGCAGCGGAATCACCGCGCCCCAGGCCGACTCCAGCGCCATGCAATAAGCCCAGCCAAAGGCCACCGTCGAGTCGCCCGACACACGGCCGGCCAGACGGTAGGCGTCCAGCGGTGCCAGCTCGCCAAAGCGGCGCTCGACGCCCTTGTGGGTGTAGCCCAGTTGCTGTTCCAGGCGCAGCACCTTTTCACCCACCACCGAGAAGCGGAAATGACCCGGCTCGATGATGCCGGCATGCACCGGGCCGACCGCCACCTCATGCACGCCTTCGCCCTCGACCCGGATGAAGGGGTAGTGGCGGGGCAACGCTGCTGCCGTGGCGGCGGCAGCGGCCGTGGTGGCGGCAGTTTCGTGTGTTGCCGCAGTGCGGAGCAACGGCGGCGGCCCATCGCCCCACAACCCATGATCCAGCCACGGCCGGCTGTCGTGAGCGCCTGCGGTGGGCAGGCCCAGCAAGTCCTGCAGGCCGCGCTGCATGCGGCCGGCAAAGGGGAAAGTCGATGACAAATCCGGCAGCGCTTGGCCGGCCGCCAGCGGCGCTTCAAGGTAGAGCAGTCCGTCTTGCAAGCCATAGGCCGCGCAGGCGATCTGCGTGACCGGCTGACCCCTGCTGCGTTCACCGGCTTCACGCCCCCACAGCGAGATCAGCCGGCCGCCCAAGGCAGCGATTTGCCGGCCCTTGTCGGCCCAGGCTTCAAGGCCGAGCTGGGCGCGCCAGATCGGCAGCGGCGCGGGCAGGCGCTGCAAGTCAAGCCCGAGTTTGGTGATGGACATCCTCAGTTCCCCATCAGCATGGTGGCTGCCTGCGTGTACCAGGCGTTTAAAAACGGCGGAATGTAAAGCCCCAGCATCAGACCCAGCAGCAGGTGCACAAAGACCGGGATCAAGGCCGGCGGGTGGGCCAGCGGCTTCAGTGCGGTGTCGCCGAACACCATAGGCTGGACGCGGCTGAACACCGAGGCGAACGCCAGCCCCAGCGCGATCAGCAGGAACGGCGTCGCCCAGGGCTGTTCTCGCATGGCGGTGGTGACGATCAGGAATTCGCTGGCGAACACGCCGAACGGCGGCAAGCCCAGAATCGCCAAGCTGCCCAGCATCGGGCCCCAGCCGACGGTAGGGCTGACCTTGATCAAGCCGCGGATGTCGTCCATCAGCTGACTGCCGGCCTTTTGGGTCGCGTGGCCGACGGCAAAGAAGATCGCCGACTTGATCAGCGAATGCACGGTCATGTGCAGCAACCCGGCGTAGGTGGCGATCGGCCCGCCCATGCCGAAGGCAAACGTCATCATGCCCATGTGCTCGATCGACGAGTAGGCGAACATGCGCTTCACGTCCTTTTGCCGGATCAGAAAGAACGCCGCGGCGACCACCGACAGCAGGCCGAAGCCCATCATCAATTGCCCGGTAAGGT
>CANFYD010000385.1 GCA_947450745.1 Burkholderiales bacterium | reverse complement strand
CCCAAGTCGGCGCTGCCCGAGCGGGTGCATGAGGCCCTGGGCGGAACCAAGTTCGGCACGCCGATCATCTCCCTGTCCACCACCTCGTTCGACCTGGTCAAGGCGCACATGCCGCCCGCGCTGCAGCAGGTGATTCAGAAGCATTACTTCAACGTGCCTTCGATGAACTTCGAGGCCGGCGTGCAGATGGCGGCCAGTGCCAAGCTGGACGGCGCGGTCGCGCTGGCCATGAACAAGCTGGGTGTGAAGGGCCTCGACCGGGTGACACTGCGCACGGCCCTGAAGATTCCTATCCCGATGGACTTGGCCGGGGGCGCCGGCGCAGGCGTCGGCATTGCCGACGCGCTGCAGCACGGCGAGACCTTCAAGAAGGCCGGGGCCGATGCACTCAAGCCGGAAGCCTATGTCGAGTTCCAGCTGGCACCCGGCACCGCTGTGGATATCCAGGCCTCAGCCATGGTGCTGTCGGACGCGACCTTCTTCCTCAACAACGAAATGATCTTCGGCTTCAAGGGCAACGGGGTGTTCAAAGGGGTGGAAGACAAGAAGGTGATCGTCCACTTCCAGGGGCCGATCAAGCCCAAGAGCGGGCTGGACCTGCTCGAATTCCAGCTCCTGATGGCCACCCCGTCAAAGTTCACGCTGGAGGATGTCGTGCGCATCATGGCCGCCATGGCCAATGAATCGACCCTGCGCCCAGGCCATCTGGCCGACGGGATGGTCAGCAGCTTCAAGGCCTATCTGAAGCCCTTGTTGAGTGCGGCCAAGCCGCTGTCTGCCTTCCAGGTGACCAACCCGCTGATGGTCAGTGAGTATGTGTTCGGTGACCCGAAGAAGCCCTTTCCGAGCAAGGACCAGTTCAACTTCGCGATGCTGGGCCCTCTGGCACCGGGCGGGCCGTATCTTCGCGAAACAGGCAATTTGAGGATTCTGGGCCAGAAGATGGGTTGGGTGGATGCCAAAGCGGACATCAAAGGTTTCAACGGCGTTGCCGGTGCAGAGGTCAGGATCAAGCTTGGGCCGTTGGGTCAGCTGCCCATCAAGATGCAGTCCACCGTCGCCATCAATCAAGGTCAGCAGATCATCAATATGCTGGGTAATCTGGACGGCCAGAAAATCTCTGTGACCTTCGGCAGCAAGATCGGGATCGAGGTCAACGCCAGTTGCGTGAACCCGTTCGAGATCAAGGCCTCGGTGGAATTCACGCCGGACACCGACCTGGCACAGATCTTCGACGCCCAGGGCGGTGTCAACGTCGATCCGTCCAAGATCAGCAACTGCGTCGGCAAAGAGCTGGAAGCAGCCTACCGTAAGGTTGCCGGCGAGTTCAAGAGCCTGGGCGGTTACAGCGCCGCCGCCGCCACTGTAGAGCTGCAAAAAATATCCGATGCGGCCGTGAAGGTCGCCGAGGAAGCCCGGCGTGAATTCAACCGGGTCAAGGACGGCGCGCGCGACGTGGCGAACAAGACGAAGAATGACGCGGCCAATGCCTTCAACAAAGCCGGCAACGCCTTCAAGAAAATCGGCAAGAAGAAAAAGCACAAGGAGGACGACCACCGCTTCGCCGGCTCGGTGTTCGATTGGGACTATTACTACGATCACAACCCCGACCTCCAGCATCCTGGCGTCGATCTGGTGGGGCATTGGCGTGACAGCGGCTTTTGGGAAGGTCGTCAGGGCAGCAACGAGTTCCTGGTGACGTATTACCTGAACCGCTACCTCGACGTGCAGCAGCAGTGCCCGAACATGGACAAGCAATGCGCTCTGCAGCACTGGATCGATTACGGCGTTGTCGACGGTCGTCAAGGCAGCCCCGATTTCAATGTCGTGAGCTATATGAATCGCTACGGCGACGTGCCCAAGACTCTGGCCAAGGACGCCGACCCGGACGCCATGGAGCACTGGCTCACCGTGGGTTCCGACGCCGCTCGCAATGGGCGCCCTGATTCGGCCGACGCGGGGCCGATCTCCGGACCGACACGCGCCGGCGGCGAAACCGGCAAGCCTTGGACCGATGCCGTGGCCGGTTGCACCACCCAGTTTGTCGGCGGGTTCAACGTGCGCACGACCGACACGGTGCAAGGCTTGCAGTTCTGGTACCAAGGTGTGAACTGGGCACCCGAACACGGCAGCATGAAGAGCTACACGCAGGTACTGCTGGAGGATGGCGATTACATCGTCGCCGTGGACTATCGGTCCGCCAAATATCTGGACTCAGTGACCTTTCACACGAAGCGAGGCAAGACCTATGGTCCCTACGGCGGCAAGGGCGGCTCCGCCAAGCGCTACAACGTGACGCCTGGTCAAAAGCTGGGTTGCATGTCCGGTCGCAGCGGCGGCGGCATTGACCAGCTGATCTTCTCTTCAACAGGACCGCGCTAATGAAAAGCATCACCAACGCCTGGCGGCTCGGCCGCGTCACCGCAGCGGTCGCGCTCGCGCTCTATGCCGCAGCTCCCGTGCAGGCCCAAGAGTCAGCCAAGTCCTTCGTGGACATGGTCGAGAAGGTCGCCCTGGTGCCAGCCGGCACGCAGGACTCGGAGATGCTGGCCAAGGTCAGCGTGGCCGTGGCTTTCATCAAGCGCCTGGAGTTGCCCCAGGCCCATCTGGCCGTCAACGAGGCCTTGCAGCTGGACCCGCGCAACTCGCACCTGCACTTTTTGAACGGCTTCGTCTACCACCTGCAAGCCCGCCAGGGCGACACGCAAAAAGGCGAGATGGCGCTGGAGGGCTATCAACAGGCGCTGCGCATCGATCCGGGCAATTGGATCGCCCAGGAGTTTTTGGGCCTCGCTTATATGGACCTGAAGCAGTTCGACCGCGCCAAGCTGGCTTTCTCCGAGGCCCTGCTGCTGACGCCAGAGAGTGCCGTGTCTGTACAAGGCCTGATGGTGGCGGCCTACCTGACCGGCGATGCCCGCACAGCCTGCGCGATGGCCGACCAGTACCAGAAGACTTCAACCGAACGCTCGCGTGGCTTCGTCTGGTCGAGCATCTCGGTCTATGCCTCCTGCGGCAACTTTGCGCAGGCCGATGGCATGCGCGAGGCGCTGAGCCGGCTCGGCGGCGGCACCACGACCGAGCTGGAACGCGCGGACCGGCGGCTGGCGCAATGGAAGGCGGTGTACCGAAAGCAGGAGCAGGCCGCTGCAAGCCAGTCGGCGACGGCCAGCCTGCTGCCGACCAAGTTGAGCACCGACGCGGCAGCGACCCAGCTGCCGATGCAACTGGCGCAAGCCTTCAGCGTGCCGAAGCTGAGCCGCCCGCCCGAGCGTCCGCTGGAGTTGCCCACTCCCACAACTGCATCCACACCCGCCGCTGCCAGCCCCGCCCTGGCAGCGCCCCCGCCACCTTCGCCTGCGGCCGAGCCCGTCGCTGTCGGCGGCCCGCGCATGCTGCTGGTCGATGTGGTGCTGCTGTCCACGCAGGAGCTGATCTCGACCTCCAAGGGTGTCAACCTGCTGAACGCCCTGACCCTGCAGCTCGGCTCGGTGACAGGCAACCTGGCCGCCTACTCCCGGGTGGTCACGGACAACGCGGCCGCCGGGGTCAGCACCGCCATCACCCGGGCCGTGACCATTCCTGCGCTGACCTATTCGCTCAACATCGCCAACGCCAACAGCTCCGTCAACGAGGTGCTGGCGCGGCCGACACTGGCCGCCATCGAAGGCCTGCCGTCCGAGTTCTTCTCGGGCACCAACCTGAGCGCGGGCGTGGTCTCGACCAGCCAGCAAGGCGGCACCACCATCGTGCCGCTGGACAAGCGCTTCGGCATCAAGCTGGCCGTCACGCCCACCTTCTTGTCGCAGGGGCGGGTGCAGCTCAAGGTGGACGCGCAGCGCACATCGCTGAATGCCAGCAGCGAGAACCCGCGCGTGGCCTATCAGATCGAGATTGGCGAGACCACGGCCAACGCGAATGTGGTGATGAACCTGGGTGACACCCTGGTGCTGAGCGGTTTGAGCGAGAAGTCGTCCTCCACCACACGCGACGGGGTGCCAGGGCTGCAAGACGTGCCCGGGCTGCAATACCTGTTCGCGAACAAGAAGACCAATGAAATCCAGCGCTCGGTGCTCATCCTGGTGACGCCGCGCGCACCGGTCCAACTCGCCGAGTCTGCAGCCGCTGCCGGCGACCCGATGGCTGCCCGCATGAAAGTCCTGCGTGAGAACTTTGGCTTCGGCGGCGGCAGCCCCGCCAATATCGAGGCCGTTCTGAACCAGCTGCAAGCCAACGAGTACTTCCGGGAGTTCCGCCAGGGCGATGTCTCGATGGAGCGCTGGGACCGTATGCGCAGCACCGGTGACCGTTTGAAAGAAGCGCTGGGGTTCCTCTACTTTTGAAAGCGCGTCAGGATTCGCGGCCAACAAGCCGTCTCGTCTGCAGGCGGGGCGGGGAGGGGCTGGGTGGACTTTGTGCGGTG
>CANFYD010000384.1 GCA_947450745.1 Burkholderiales bacterium | reverse complement strand
TGCGCCGGTTGACCGGGAGCGGCCGACGGCACTGAAAGAACCCAAACTGTCGTCGCTGCGAACTCGGCTGGCGGCTCAAGAATCCGCCCAAGCCGCCCCAAGCGTTAAATCCGCCCAAGCGGCCCAAGCGGCCCAAGCGGCCCAAGCGGCCCAAGCCGCCCAAAGCACCGATCAACCGACTGCCCAAGCGGGCCACGCTGGCCCCGCCACCGAGGGGCGCCCGGTAGGCCCACCGGCCGATCGTTCGCACTGAATTTTTCGAGGTAAGCCCTCTCCATGTCCACCGCGCGTTCCGCCAGCGTCACCCCCGCCCCCCTTGCCGCAACACCTCAGCATTTGGGTCGTTTCCGCTTGTTGAGCAGTTTGGGTGAAGGGGCTCAGGCCAAGGTCTGGCTGGCCCACGACCCGCGGCTGGACCGCGAGGTGGCGGTCAAGGTCTTGCATCCCGGCGTCGACCCGGTCAGCTTGGACGAGTGGTTGCACGAAGCGCGCGCGGTCAGCCGCTTGACCCACCCGAATATCGTGCCCGTGTTCGAGGCCGACACCCAGGCCGGGCAGTTCTACATGGTGTTCGAATATGTGGCCGGTGGCACGCTGAGCCAGCGCTTGCGCGGCCGGGGAGCGCTGGCGGCGCGCGAAGCGGTCGAGCTGAGCCTGCAAATACTCGACGGCTTGCAAGCCGCACATGCGGCCGGGGTCATCCACCGCGACCTGAAGCCAAGCAATATCTTGCTGGACGCCAACCAGCGCGTGCGGGTGATGGACTTCGGCATCGCCGCGCGCTTGAGCGAGACGCCCAAAGCGCAGCGCATCGTCGGCTCGCCCGGTTACATCTCCCCCGAGGCGGCTCAGGGCGCGCCGCCCCATGCGCAAATGGATGTGTTTGCCGCCGCCGTCATGCTGGCCGAGATGCTCAGCGGACAGCGCTTGAATCATCACGCTGACCCCTTGCAAGCGGTGCGCCGCGTGATGACTGAAGAGCTGCTCTTGCCGTCCGGCCTCGGTGCCGACGTGGATGACAATTTGCGCGCCATCGTGCAGCGCGGGCTGGCGCGAGAGCCGGCCCAGCGTTGGCCCGATGCACAGGCTTTTCACACCGCGCTGGCGCAATGGCTGCACCCGGCACAGAGCGAGGAATTCGCCGTCAAGCAGTCGGCGACGCTGGAGTTCTTGCTGCGCCGCATGCGCCACCGCAGTGACTTCCCCGCCATGACCGACGCGATCATGCGGATCCAGCGGCTGACCCAGTCCGAGCACGAAAGCCTGGCCACGCTGTCGAATGAAATTCTGAAGGACGTGGCGCTGACCCAAAAGCTGCTGCGGCTGGTCAACACGGTCAACTTCAAGCATGCCGGCGGCGGCGGTGGCAGTGGCGGTGGCATCAGCACCGTGTCGAGGGCGGTGGCGCTGATCGGTTTTGCCGGTATCCGCAATATGGCGCTGTCGCTGATTTTCCTGGAGAGAATGGAGAACAAGGGGCATGCGCAATTGCTGCGCGAGGAGTTCTTGCGCTCGCTGATGGCGGCTTCGCTGGCACGCGAGTTGTGCCTGAACGAGCGCGAGGGTGAAGAGGCGTTTTTGTGTGCGCTGTTCCACAGCCTCGGGCGCTCGTTGACCGAGTTTTATTTCCCCGAGGAGGCGCAGCAGATCCGCCATATCACCCGGCCGGAGCGCGGCCGCCCGGGCAGCGCCAACGCTGCCGCGCCGATCAGCGAGGCCGCCGCCGCCGTACAAGTGCTGGGCATGAGCTTCGAGTACCTGGGCCTGGGTGTGGCCAAGCAATGGGGCATGCCGGAGAGCCTGCAACAGAGCATGCGCCGGCCCGAGGGTGAGCCTCCGAGCAAACTGGTGGCGAGCCCGGCCGAGCGGCAGCGCTGGCTGGCCCAGGCGGTCAACGAGGTGGCCGATCTGATCTTGCAGACCGAGCCGGCGCAAGCCCATGGCCGCGTGCAGGTGCTGGCGCAGCGCTATGCCCGAGCGCTTGGCGTCTCGGCCGCCGCTTTTGATCAGGCCGCCACCCAAGCGCGCCAGCATCTGGCGCAGATGGCGCAGGCGATGGCCATCTCCTTGCCCAAAAATTCACCGGCCCTGCGCTTGCTGGCCCGACTGGAGCCGGCCCCCGACGACTCGTTGAACGCCCACCATCTGCAAGCGACCCAAGTGCTGGAGCCGCCCGCGTTGCTCGGCCAGCAGCAGTTGGCGCGCGCGCAGGCGGTCGAAACGCTGGCGAGCGGCATTCAGGATGTGACCGACGCGATGGTGGATGACTTCAAACTGAACGACGTGCTGCGGATGATTCTGGAGGCGATCTACCGAGGCCTGGGGTTTCGTCGCGTGGTGTTCTGCTTGCGCGATGCCAAAACCGACACCTTGACCGGCCGCTTCGGCTTGGGCGAGGGCGTGGGCAGCAGCGAGGGCTTGGTCTCGGCCTTCAAGATCGCCCTGCGCCCACCGGCCGCCGGGGTTGCGGCCGACTTTTTCTCGCTGGTCTGCCAGAAGGGCGTGGACACCTTGATCGCCGACGCCACCGTCGCCAAGATCGCCGAGCGCTTGCCGGCCTGGTATGTGTCCAACGTGCACGCACCGAGCTTTTTGCTGCTGCCGATGGCCATGAAGGGCGTGCCGTTTGCGCTGATTTATGCCGACAAGGCCGTGGCCGGTGGCATCGACCTGGGGGGCAAGGAGTTGTCGCTGCTGCGCACGCTGCGCAACCAAGCCGTGATGGCCTTCAAGCAGGCCAGTTGAGAGGCTAAGAACTTTTTACTGCGCGGCCGCCATGCGTCGTTGGCCGGCTGCTCGGAATCCTCACGTACCTGAAGTACGTTCCGGTTCCTGCGCCCCGTCCGCCTAGCCTGACGACCGCTCGCTACAAAAGCTCTCAGCCTCTGAGGCGGCCTTGCGTAAACTCCTGCCGCTAACGGCGTTTCTTTGCGCAAGCGGTAAAGATTTGTAACTTTATGATGGTGGCGCAGGGCATAGCGCCAAAGTTCCTCCGTGATCTGGGTGATTTGGGTGGAAGGGTCTGACAGATCAACAACAGGGCTGAAGAGCCCGCCGAGGGATGCAGATGAACTGGATGAAGCGGCCCGCGAGGCGCGGCCCGCGAGCGCCTGCTGCTGCCGCAACAGCCGGCGGGTTTGACGCCTCGAACGCCCGCCACATGGCTTGGCTGACGCTCGCCTACTTGGCCTTCCACCTGCTGCTCTGGACCGTCTTGGCCAGCGTCAGCCACCGCGCACCGCCGCTGGACAACATCGAGCAAATGGTCTGGCAGCAGTCGCTCGAGTGGGGCTATTACAAGCATCCGCCGTTCCCGACCTGGTGGGTGCATGGCTGGACCTGGTTGCTGGGCCGGTCGATGTGGGTGACCTTCTTTTCGGCCCAGTTGAGCGTGGTGATGATGCTCTTCTTCATCTGGCGCATCGCCCTGTTGGTGACCAGCCCGGCGCGCGCCTTCACCTCGGTCGTGTTGAGCAGCTTGCTGATCTATCACGGCGTGCACGGCATCATGGCCAACCACAACACGCTGCAATTGATGCCGGTCGGCCTGCTGCTTTGGCTCAGCCTGCTGGCCGTGCGGGGTGGGCAGCTGTGGCGCTGGGCGCTGGTGGGCGCGGCGGCTGCCTTGTGTCTGTTGTCCAAGTACAGCGCCGTCATCTGGTTGGCGGCGATCGGCCTGTGGTGGTTGCAGGACCGGCGGATGTGGAGCTGGCGCGCGGCTGCCGGCGTGTTGCTGGCGCTGGCGGTCTGCTTGCTGTTGCTGGAGCCGCATCTGCACTGGTTGACGCAAGCGGATTCGCCGGGCCTGGCCTATGCCGCCCGGGCCGTGCAGGGGCAAAACGACTCCGACAACTTGGGGCATTGGGCCCGGCTGGGCAAATTTGCAGTGGCCCAATTCGCCCGCGTGCTGCCGCTGTTGCTGGGCCTGGGTTGGTTGCTGGCGCTGTTGTGGCGGGCCGAGCGGGCCGCCGCCTTGAGAGCCGTCAGCGCCATCAGCGCCAAGGCCGACGCTGTTCCAGCACCGCTGCCGCTGCCGCTGCAGATGCCGACGCCGATGGGGGAATGGCGCTTCATCCTGTTCGTCAGCTGCGGGCCGCTGCTGTTGACGGCGCTGCTCGGCGTGCTGGGCGTGCGCTTGGGCTCGGCTTGGGCGGCCACGTTCTTTGTCACCGCCGGCTTGCTGGCGCTGCATTGGGTGCCGGCGGTGCCGCCCCGGCAGTTGGTGCGTAGCGCGCTGTGGGTCGGCATCGGGCTGGAGCTGCTGCTGGCCAGCGGCATGGCGCTGGGCAGCGGCTGGTTGGCGGACTTGACCGGCCACGCCTCGCGTTCGAACTTCCCCGCCGCCCGCTTGGCTCGGCAACTCGACAGGGTCTGGCGACAGCATGCCGACACGCCGCTGCGCATCGTGATCGGCGAGACCTGGCTGGCCGGCAATATG
>CANFYD010000383.1 GCA_947450745.1 Burkholderiales bacterium | reverse complement strand
CTTGAAGCGGCGCAGGCCATCGGCAGCCATGCCCCCGTCCAGCGGCTCTATCGTGCCGAGGTCGGTGATCTCCTTGAACAGGTCGACCAGGTTGTCTGCCAAGCTGAGGTCGGTCAACGGGCCGACTTGCAGCTCCAACTCGCGCACCAGCGGTTTGGCCGGTGCGGCCGGAGCGGCCGCTTGGGGTGCCGCCACCTTGGCCGCGACCGGTGCCGGAGCCGCCACCGCCGCTGGGCGCGCTGCGCCGTCGCTCAAATGTTGGCCGTCGACGAAGCTGCGGATGCCGACCAGCAGTTCGGAGGTGTCGACCGCTGCCGCGCCCGAGCCTTGGTGACGGCCGAGCTGGGCGCGCAAGGCGTCACCCGCTTGCAGCAACATATCGACCATCGGCGAGGTGGGGGGCAATTCATGGCGGCGCAACTTGTCCAGCAGCGTTTCCATCTGGTGCGTCAACTCGGCCACATCGCTGAAACCGAAAGTGGCCGCGCCACCCTTGATCGAGTGGGCGCAGCGGAAAATGGCGTTCAGCTCTTCGTCGTCAGCGGTCTCGACATTCAGGTTCAGCAGCAGCTGTTCCATCGTGTCCAGGTTCTCGCTCGCTTCTTCGAAGAAGACTTGGTAGAACTGGCTGAGGTCGATGCCGGCGCTCAGGCTGGCGCTGTCGGAGGTCATTTCTGCCATTTCAAATCCCTTGTTCACTGGGCTCGCTGCGGTGCTTCAACGAATGACCTTGCCGATGACTTCGATCAGCTTGGCCGGGTCGAAGGGCTTGACCAACCAACCGGTGGCACCAGCGGCGCGGCCAGCCTGCTTCATCTGGTCGCTGGACTCGGTGGTCAGGATCAGGATGGGCGTGGTCTTGAATTTCGGGTTGTCGCGCAGCTTCTTGGTCAGGCTGATGCCGTCCATGCGTGGCATGTTCTGGTCGGTCAGTACCAGGTCGAAGTCGCGGGTGCTGGATTTCTCCAGGGCGTCTTGGCCATCGACCGCTTCAACCACGTTGAAGCCAGCGTTCTTGAGCGTGAATGAGACCATTTGGCGCATCGAGGCCGAATCGTCCACAGCAAGAATTGAATGCATTGTTTTCTCTCCTGGTACAGGCAGATATCGGTTGATATGGGAAGTTCTTTAGAACAATTCGATCGAGCCGGCGTCCATCTCGTCTTGAGTGACCGGATTCGGGCGCAGCGGTGCAATTTCGACCACGGCCAGGCCGTCTTCGTCGTCATCGCCAAACGTGTCACGCGCCAACTGGTCGGCGCAATTGCGCAACCGTTGGCTGGTGTGGGCGATCAACTGGGTGGCCATGTCCTGAAATTGCAGGGCGGTGATGGCGCGTGCGATGTCGTCCTTCAGATGGGTCAGCGCCGGCGAGTCGCTCGCCTGCTGGACGCCACTGCCGCTCAGGATGTTCGCGATATGGCCGGAAGCGCTGTAGAAATGGGTCGACAGCGCCTCGCCCGCGTCATCCAGCAGGCGTTGCAAGCGCTCCAGATCATTGCTGACCGTCATCAGGTGATCTTGCAACTCGGCTGCAGCGTGCAGCGGAATCACACCCGAGTCGGGCGGGTCCGGTATGTCATTCGTCAAGATCATTCCTCCGAGCTTATTCATGTGGGTCTCGCGCAAAAATCATTCAGCGCCTTTAAGCACCATGCTTTGCCGAACGATGCTTTGACGCACTATTCTGACTCGCCACGAGGCCTCGACCGGCGGTGTAGCGAGTGGGTGAGGGGCGCGAATCTGTCCTGTAGCGCTATCTTCGGCAATTTTCGTGCGCACAGCGACCGGACAACGGGCGAAGAAACGGGCTATTTGTGGGAATCGGCAGTTGCTGGTGAAATAACATAAGGGTTAGTACTAGGCTCGGTGGTTTTTATGCCCTAAACCTTACAAAGAACCGGGTCCCCGCGTACAGAGGCGGCGGGCAATGCCTGCATACTCCGGCCCCATGCCGTCCACAACTGCCGACCGTCTGCTGCGCGTACTTCACATTGAAGATTCCGAGCTGGATCATCAATTGATCTGTGCCCAACTGCGCCGTGCCGGACTGCAGGTGGACATGGTCCGCACCGACAGCCTGAGCGAGATCAACACGGCGTTGAGCGAGCCCTGGGACGCAGTGATCTCCGACTACAACCTGCCGGGGTTTTCAGGCCTGTACGTGCTGGACCTGCTGAAGGCGTCTGGACGTTTGCTGCCCTTCATCCTGGTGTCGGGCGAGATCGGCGAGGACACCGCCGTGGCCGCGATGCGTACCGGGGCTTCCGACTACCTGTTGAAAAAAGATCTGGCTCGGTTGGCTCCGGCGCTGTTGCACGCGATCGAGGCGAATGAATCACGCTGCGCCCGCATTGCAGCCGACCAAGAATTGCTTAAATCCGAGCAGCGCTTGCACGAACTGGCCGGCCATTTGCAGACCAGCATCGAGATGGAGCGGGCGGCCATTGCACGCGAGATTCACGATGATGTCGGCGGCTCGCTGACCGCGTTGAAGTTCGAGCTGGCCTGGATCAACCGGCATGCGCTGGACCCGGAGGTGCTTCAGCATGTGGAGTCGGCGCTGGAGACGGTGACTTCGGCCATCGAGTCCAGCCAGCGCATCATGCAAAACCTGCGGCCGGCCATCCTGGAGCAGGGTTTGGTGGCGGCGGTGCAATGGATGGCGACCAGTTTCGAGCGCCGCACCGGCATCGTCACCACCCTGCGCACCAGTCATGAACAAATGCAGTTGCCGGTCGGCGTGCCGCTGGTGGCCTACCGCACGGCCCAGGAAGCACTGACGAATGTGTCCAAGCATGCGAGTGCCACGCGGGTGGATATCGAGCTGAGCGTCGACTCTGGCGTGCTAACGCTGGAGCTCAGTGACAATGGCGTGGGTATTGCGCCCGGCGCGCTGGCCAAGGCGCGCAGTTTTGGCATCCGCGGCCTGCACGAGCGCGCTGCAACCGTCGGGGGGTGGGTGGACTTGAGCAGCAACAGCAAGGGAGTGAGTTTGATACTTTCAGTGCCTTTGTCGGCGGACGGAGCCGTGCCTTCGGGGCTGGAGGATGGCGCGTCGGCGATTTCTGATGCATCAGCCTGGAGGCCCTCATGATCAAGGTGATTCTGTGTGACGACCACGCGCTGATCCGGCGTGGCATCCGTGACACCTTGTCCGACGCCATGGACATCGAAGTGGTGGGCGAGGCCGGCGACTACGGCGAGTTGCGCAGTCTGCTGCGCGACCTCGGCCCGAACGGCGGTTGCGACGTGCTGGTGCTCGACATCAACATGCCGGGCCGCAGCGGGCTCGATGTCTTGCATGTGATGAAGGACGAAGGCACCTCCATCCGTACGCTGATCGTGTCGATGTACCCGGAGGACCAATACGCGATTCGTGCTCTGCGCGCCGGTGCTTACGGCTATGTCAACAAGGGCGGCGACCCGCAACTGCTGGTGCAAGCGGTGCGCACGGTGGCGCAGGGGCGCAAATATGTGACGCCTGAAATCGCCCAGATGCTGGTGGAAAGTCTGACCGCGCCGGTCAACGAGCAAGCGCACCAGAAGCTGTCCGACCGCGAGTTGCAGACGCTGGTGATGATTGCCTCGGGCAAGCGCTTGTCCGACATCGCCGAGGAGCTGATGCTCAGCCCCAAGACGGTCAGCGTCTACCGCGCCCGCGTGCTCGAAAAGCTGGCGCTGGCAAATAATTCCGAGTTGACCGTCTACGCCATCCGCAACGGCCTGGTCGCCAGCTGAACTCCAGGTCTGACCGGATGCCGGCGGACCCCCCTGTTTGCGGGGGATGCCTACAAATCTTTGCATCCACTGTGAATCCACCTTCGTATTGAACTTTGTAGCGCTGGCCGGCGAGCATTTCGCCCCAGTTTGTCTGCACTGTCCAGTCAAGGAATTCACATGCAATCCGTCTCCCGTATCGCCGTTGGCGTCAGCTTGCTGCTATTGAACATCGCGGCCGCCCAAGCGGTCACCCTGGTGGGCCTGAACAGCCAGAACCAAATTTCCCGCATCGACACGAACAACGTGGCCGCTGCCGTCAACGTCAATATCTCGGGCCTCGCCGCCGGCGACCGCTTCGTCGGCATCGACACCCGCCCGAAGGACGGCAAGATCTACGGCGTCACGCTGTCCAACAAGATCTACACGATCGACGAAATGAGCGGCATGACCAGCTTTGTGGCGGGCCTCAGCAATTCGGTGGTCATGGCCAACCAGGGCTACGGCATCGACTTCAACCCGGTCGCCGATGCCAACAACGCCGCTTCGCTGCGCTTGATCAGCTCGTCCGGCAACAACTTCGCCGTCAACGCCAGCACCGGTGCGGTGGGTAATCTGAGCGGCACGATCGCGTCGGGCTACACCGCCGTGGCTTACAGCAACTCGATGTCCGGCCAGACGGTGGCACCGGCCAGCACCCAGCTGTACTACATCAACAGCAGCAGCGACACACTGGCGATGACCTCCACCG
>CANFYD010000382.1 GCA_947450745.1 Burkholderiales bacterium | reverse complement strand
TCCCGAAGGCTATACCGCCACCGACATCGTCTGCCGCTACAAGCGCGCCAAGGGCTTCAACGTTCTGCATCCCATGGGCTGGGACGCCTTCGGCCTGCCCGCCGAGAACGCGGCCATCCAGAACAAGGTACCGCCCGCGAAGTGGACTTACGACAACATCGCTTACATGAAGAAGCAGATGCAGGCGATGGGCTTGGCGATCGACTGGTCGCGCGAAATCGCCACCTGCAAGCCGGAATATTACAAATGGAACCAGTGGTTGTTCCTGAAGATGCTGGCGGCCGGCATTGCCGAGCGCCGCACGCAAGTCGTCAACTGGGACCCGGTCGACCTGACCGTGCTGGCCAACGAACAAGTGGTCGACGGCAAGGGCTGGCGCAGCGGCGCGGTGGTGGAAAAGCGCGAGATCCCCGGCTACTACCTCAACATCACCCAATACGCCGAGGAGCTGCTGTCGGCCGTTGCCAACCCGCAGGACAAGAGCTATTTGTCCGGCTGGCCCGAGCGGGTGCGGCTGATGCAGGAAAACTGGATCGGCAAGAGCGAGGGCGTGCGCTTCGCCTTCCCGCACACCATCCAGGGCGCTGATGGCGGCTTGATCCAGGACGGCCGGCTCTACGTCTTCACGACCCGCGCCGACACGCTGATGGGCGTGACCTTCTGCGCGGTGGCGCCTGAGCATCCGCTGGCGGCGCATGCGGCGCGGGGCAATGCCGAGCTGGCGGCCTTCATCGAGGAATGCCAGCGCGGCGGCACGACCGAGGCCGAACTGGCCACGCAGGAAAAGAAAGGCCGAGCCACCGGCCTGTTCGTCAGCCACCCGCTGACCGGTGCCCAGGTCGAGGTCTGGATCGGCAACTATGTGCTGATGAGCTATGGCGACGGCGCGGTGATGGGCGTGCCCGCACACGACGAACGCGACTTCGAGTTTGCCAAGAAATACGGCCTGGCGATCAAGCAAGTCGTGGCCGCTGAGGGCGAGACCTTCAGCCTCGACGCCTGGGCCGATTGGTATGGCGACAAGCAGCGCGCCGTCTGCATCAACTCCGGCGCGCTCGACGGTTTGGCTCAAAAAGCCGCCGTCGGCAAGGTCGCCGAACTGCTGGCTGCGCTGGGTCTGGGCGAAAAGAAAACCACCTGGCGCTTGCGCGACTGGGGCATCAGCCGCCAGCGCTACTGGGGCACGCCGATTCCCATCATCCATTGCGCCGATTGCGGTGCGGTGCCGGTGCCCGAGCAAGACCTGCCGGTCGTGCTGCCGGTCGATTGCATTCCCGACGGCAGCGGCAACCCGCTGAAGAAGCACAGCGGCTTCCTGAACGTGGCCTGCCCGACCTGCGGCAAGCCGGCGCAGCGCGAAACCGACACGATGGACACCTTTGTCGATTCGTCCTGGTACTTCATGCGCTACTGTGATGCCGGCAACGCTGACGCGATGGTCGGCGCGGGCACCGACTATTGGATGCGCAGCGCTGACAGCGTCAAGGGTGGCGTGGGCGGCAGCGGCATGGACCAATACATCGGCGGCATCGAGCACGCCATCCTGCACCTGCTGTACGCGCGCTTCTGGACCAAGGTGATGCGCGATCTGGGTCTCGTCAAGATCGACGAGCCGTTCACCCAGCTGCTGACCCAGGGCATGGTGCTCAACCACATCTATTCACGCCGTACGCCGCAAGGCGGGGTCGAGTATTTCTGGCCGCAAGACGTGGAAGATGTGCTGGACGCCAGCGGCAAGGTCGTCAGCGCCAAGCTCAAGAGCGATGGCTCGGCCATCGACTACGAGGGCGTGGGCACGATGTCCAAGTCCAAGAACAACGGCGTGGACCCGCAACTGCTGATCGACCAGTACGGTGCCGACACCGCCCGCCTGTTCGTCATGTTCGCTTCGCCGCCGGAGCAGACGCTGGAATGGAACGATGCCGGCGTCGAGGGCGCGCACCGATTCCTCAAGCGCGTCTGGGCTTTCGGGGCCAAGCAGGCGGACGCCATCCGGACTGGCGGACGCGATTTTGCCGCCTTGAATGGCGACGGCAAGGCGCTGCGCCGTGAAGTGCATCTGGTGCTCAAGCAGATCAGCTATGACTACGAACGGATGCAGTACAACACCGTCGTGTCGGGCGGCATGAAGCTGCTGAACGCGCTGGAAGCATTCAAATCGCAGGGCCAGGATGCGGCGCTGCGCGAGGGTTTCTCGGTGCTGCTGCGCGTGCTGTACCCGGCCTGCCCGCACCTGACCCACGCGCTGTGGCAGGAACTCGGCTTCGCGCAAGCCTTGGGCGATCTGCTCGACGCGCCTTGGCCGAAAGTGGACGACGCGGCGCTGGTGCAGGACGAAATCGAGCTGATGTTGCAGGTCAACGGCAAGCTGCGCGGCTCCATCACCGTGCCGGCTCAAGCGGACAAGGCCAGCATCGAGGCCGCCGCGCTGGCGAACGAAGAGTTCGTCAAGTTCAGCGAAGGCCGGCCGCCCAAGAAAGTCATCATCGTGCCCGGCCGCTTGGTCAACATCGTTGTCTGAGGCCTACTCCATGCAGCGCCGCGCCATTTTGCTGACTCTTGCGGCCACGGGCCTCAGCGGCTGCGGCTTTGCGCTGCGGCGCGAGCCCGAGCTGATGTTCCGCAGCATGGCCTTGAGCGGCTTCAGGCCGGACTCACCGCTGGCGGCGGAGTTGCGGCGGCAGTTGTCGCGCACGCCGGTGCGCTTGCTGGACGACCCGAACCGGGCCGAACTGGTGCTGCTGGTGCTGCGCGATGTGCGTGACAAATCGGCCATCGTCTCCACCACGGCGGGCCAAGTGCGGGAATGGCAGTTGCGGGTCAGCCTCGACTATTCGCTGCGCACGCCCGGCGGCGAGGTCATCTTGCCGCGCACCGAGCTGCGCATGACGCGTGACATGAACTACACCGAAAGCGAAGCCCTTGCCAAGGAGCAGGAAGAAGCGCTGCTCTACCGGGCAATGCAGTCCGAAGCGGTGGCCCAGGTGATGCGCCGCTTGGCGGCGGTGCGTCTGCCGAGCTGAAACAAGGCAGATTCCCGATGCAAATCCGTGCCGACGCCCTTCCCCAGCAGCTGGCCAAAGCGCTGCGGCCGATCTACACCGTGTACGGCGACGAGCCGCTGCTGGCGCAAGAAGCGGCCGATCAGATCCGGGCGGCGGCACGCGCTCAGGGCTACGACGAGCGCAAGGTCTTCATCGTTGGCGGCGCGCATTTCGACTGGGCCCCGGTGCTCGGCGCGGCGCAGGCGCTGAGCCTGTTTTCCGAGCGTCAGCTGATCGAGATCCGCATCCCGTCCGGCAAGCCCGGCAAGGACGGCTCCGAGGCGCTGCAACGCTATTGCGAGCGCCTGCCGGAGGATGTGGTGACGCTGATCACCCTGCCCCGGCTCGACAAGACGCAAACCAACAGCGCCTGGTTCACAGCGCTGGACGGCGCGGGGGCGACGGTGCGGGTCGATCCGGTCGAGCGGCGCGCGCTGCCGCAGTGGATTGCACAGCGCCTGGTGGCACAGGGCCAGCGCGTGCAGGGCGGCGAGGCCGGTCAGCGCACGCTGAGCTTTTTTGCCGACCGGGTGGAAGGCAATCTGCTGGCCGCCCACCAGGAGCTGCAAAAACTCGGCCTGTTGCACCCGCAGGGCGAGTTGAGCTTCGAGCAGATTGAAGCGGCGGTGCTGAACGTGGCCCGCTACGACGTCTTCAAGCTCAGCGAAGCGGTGCTGGGCGGCCAAGTGGCACGCGTGCTGCGCATGCTGGAAGGTCTGCAGGCCGAGGGCGAAGCGGCCGTGCTGGTGCATTGGGCGCTGGCCGAAGACATCCGGGCGCTGAAGCGCGTGCGCGACGCGGTCGATGCCGGCAAGCCGCTGCCACTGGCCATGCGTGAAGCGCGCGTCTGGGGCCCCAAGGAGCGCTTGTTCGAGCGCATCGTGCCCGGCCTGCGCGCGGCCGATCTGCTGCAGCTGGTGGAAGCCGCGCAGATTTGCGACGGCCTGGTCAAGGGCCTGCGCCACCCGGACTGGCCCGTCGATGCCTGGGCCGGTTTGCAGCGTCTGGCCTTGCTGCTGGTCGAAGCCACCGCCAGCCGCAGCCCGCGACTGGCGCTGCACGCTTGATCACATCAGCAGCAACTCAAAACTGCGCTTGCGCCGAGATATAGCTGCTGCGCTGCGAGGTCTTGTTGGCGATCTGGCCGAGGTCGAGATAGGCCGCCGTCAGGCTGATATTGCGAGTCGGCCACCAGGCCACGAACAGATCGACGGCGCGTGTATCGGGGGCTGCCGTCAACAGACTCGGCTTGCCCTGCCACTCGAACCCAAAAACCCGGCCGTCGCGCGGCACCACGGCCACCGTTAGCTCGGGCTTGAGTTGCAAGCGGTCGCCCCGGTCGCCGCCAAAACCGAGCAAGCCGAACTGATTGGCGCGGGTTGCCCGCAGGGTCAGGTTGGTCAACAAGTTGAAGCCGCCGGCCGCGCCCAGC
>CANFYD010000381.1 GCA_947450745.1 Burkholderiales bacterium | reverse complement strand
CACCGATGAAGTCGCCGTCGCTGTGGCAGCGCAAGCTTGCCTGCCGGTGCTGCACTTGGGGCTGGACTGGTACAGCGGCTTCGTCGGCATCGTCATGCATGCCGACGAGGTGGTGGCTCAGCGAGAATACATCGATGACGACGGAGTCGTTCATCAGTACGAAGAAGAGTTGGCCGGCGAAGCGATGGAGGGCGGCCCGTTGATGTTGAGTTGGTCCGCACTCAGCCCCGAAGCAGACCCGGCCGCCGCCTCTGCCGACAGCGTCTACTGCTTGGTCATCCACGAATTCGCCCATGTGATCGACATGCATGACGGCTGCGCCGATGGCGTGCCGGCGTTGGCCTCAGCGGCCGCGCGCTTGCAATGGCTTGACGTGCTGGAGCCCGAGTGGCACCGGTTTTGTGAACGCGTAGGCGCGGGCGAGCCGACCTTGATCGACCCTTACGGTGCAGAGAGCTTGGAGGAGTTCTTTGCCGTAGCGGTCGAGGCATTTTTTGTTGCCCCGGCCGAAATGCGGGCCGAGCAAGCCGCGCTGTACCGGCTGCTGGCCGACTTCTTCAGGCAAGAAACAGCCAGCTTCACTCACTGATCGAGCAGACGTAAAAAGAGGCCCGAATGGGCCTCTTTTTCACGTTCGAACTGAATCGATTCAGCTGGCCGTTGCCGGCTCTGCCTTCGGCTTGTTGTCACGCACCTTCAGCGGCTGAATGTCCAACTGCACCGCGCCGGCGTCGTCCACATCAACGCTCAGGCGACCACCGTCCACCAAGCGCCCGAACAACAGCTCGTCGGCCAAGGCGCGACGAATCGTGTCCTGGATCAAACGCTGCATCGGACGCGCACCCATCAGCGGGTCGAAACCCTTCTTGGCCAGATGCTTGCGCAAGGCGTCGCTGAACGTGACCTCGACCTTTTTCTCCTGCAACTGACTTTCCAGTTGCAACAGGAACTTGTCGACCACACGCATGATGATTTCCTCATCCAGCGCACGGAACGACACGATGGCATCGAGGCGGTTGCGGAACTCCGGCGTGAACAGGCGCTTGATATCGACCATCTCATCACCTTGCTCGCGCGCGGTGGTGAAGCCAATCGTCGCCTTGTTCATCGCTTCTGCGCCCGCATTGGTCGTCATGATGACGATGATGTTGCGGAAGTCGGCCTTGCGTCCGTTGTTGTCGGTCAGTGCGCCGTGATCCATCACCTGCAGCAGCACGTTGAAGACATCCGGATGCGCTTTCTCGATTTCATCGAGCAACAGCACCGCATGCGGCTTCTTCGTGACGGCTTCAGTCAACAAACCGCCCTGATCGAACCCAACATAACCCGGAGGTGCGCCAATCAGGCGGCTGACCGCATGGCGCTCCATGTACTCCGACATATCGAAGCGGATCAATTCCATCCCCAGCACATAGGCCAATTGCTTGGCGACCTCGGTTTTGCCCACACCGGTCGGACCACTGAACAAGAAGCTGCCGATCGGCTTGTCCGGTCGGCCCAGGCCCGAACGAGCCATCTTGATCGCCGCAGCCAGCGCTTCGATGGCAGGCTCTTGCCCAAACACCACGCTGTTCAAGTCACGACCCAAAGTCTTGAGCTTGCTGCGGTCATCACTCGACACGGAAGCCGGCGGAATGCGAGCGATCTTGGCGACGATGTCTTCAACTTCGGCGCGGGTGATCGTCTTCTTCTGCTTGCTCTTGGGCAGGATGCGTTGAGCCGCACCGGCCTCGTCGATCACATCGATCGCCTTGTCGGGCAGATGCCGATCGTTGATGTACTTGGCCGACAGTTCAGCCGCAGCTTGCAAGGCACCCAAGGCGTACTTGACGCTGTGATGCTCTTCGAAGCGCGACTTCAGGCCTTTCAAGATCTCTACCGTCTGCTCGACCGAGGGCTCGGCCACATCCACCTTCTGGAAGCGTCGTGACAGTGCTGCGTCCTTCTCGAAGATGCCGCGGTACTCGGTGAAGGTCGTGGCGCCGATGCATTTCATCGCACCCGAAGACAACGCCGGCTTGAGCAAATTGCTCGCATCCAGCGTGCCACCCGAAGCCGCACCCGCACCGATCAACGTGTGGATTTCATCGATGAACAAAATCGCGTTGGGCTGATCCTTCAGCTGCTTGAGCACCGCTTTCAAGCGCTGTTCGAAGTCACCCCGGTACTTGGTCCCTGCCAACAGCGAACCCATGTCGAGCGAGTAAACCACGGCCTCGGACAGCACATCGGGCACTGCACCCTCGGTGATGCGCCATGCCAAGCCCTCGGCGATGGCCGTCTTGCCAACACCCGCCTCGCCGACCAGCAACGGGTTGTTCTTGCGGCGGCGGCAAAGGATTTGCACTACGCGCTCGACTTCGGGTTCGCGGCCGATCAAAGGATCGATCTTGCCGTCGCGGGCCAGCTGGTTGAGGTTCTGGGTGAACTGATCCAGCGCCGTGCCCTTGCCCTGGGCATCGCCCTCTTCCCGCTCGGCTTCGGGCGCACCGCCGCTCTCTGGCTTGGACGGCTCAGGCGGGTCGGTCTTCTTGATGCCGTGAGCGATGAAGTTCACGACGTCCAAGCGCGTTACGCCTTGCTGGTGCAAGTAATAGACCGCGTGCGAATCTTTCTCGCCAAAGATCGCCACCAACACGTTGGCCCCGGTGACTTCCTTTTTGCCGCTGCCTGTGGACTGCACATGCATGATGGCGCGCTGAATCACGCGCTGGAAGCCCAGCGTGGGCTGGGTATCGACTTCATCGGCACCACCCACCGTGGGCGTGTTGTCCTTGATGAATTGCGCAAGACTTTTGCGCAAATCGTCCAGGTTGGCCGAACAGGCGCGAAGCACCTCGGCGGCGGAAGGGTTGTCCAACAAGGCCATCAGCAAGTGCTCGACGGTGATGAACTCATGGCGCTGCTGGCGCGCTTCTACAAACGCCATGTGCAGGCTGACTTCTAGCTCTTGCGCAATCATGCGGACTCCATAATGCACTGCAAAGGATGGCCGGCTCGCCTTGCGGCGGCCAACACCAATTCAACTTTGGTTGCCGCGACGTCTTTGGTGAAGACGCCGCAAACTCCGCGACCATCGTGATGAATTTTGAGCATGATCTGGGTTGCTGTATCCAGGTCATGACGAAAATATTCCTGCAACACCATGACAACAAACTCCATTGGAGTGAAGTCGTCATTCAGCAACAGGACTTGATAGAGCCGTGGTGGCTCTGTTTTCAGCGGTAAACGCTCGACTGTTGTGGTTCCAGCACCGTCTTCACGGGGTGGATTATTTGCCGGCGGTGCCGGTGGCTGACTGGGTAGATCTGGCATGATTTGATTCTATCGACTGAGGCCCTACCCCGCTTGACTCAAGCACATCTTGCGCCAATGTGCAGAAAAGCAAGCGCTGAATTAGCAGATCGACACAGCTTTTTTCATCTCTCGAAAAACCACCACCCGGTGAGCATGTGCGGGCTCAGTTGGAGTTCCGGCGCGCGACCCAATAAGTCGCGCCGTCGGGGCCGTAGCGCTCCGCATGCGCCTGCTCGCTGCTCAAGGTGAAGCGATGACCGGGCTCAAGATGCCGAGAAACACCGGCAACCGTGAGCCACAGGTCGCCCTGCACCACCAGCGCGTCCACGTCAAAGGGATGACTATGGGTTTCCAGTACCGCCTCGGGTGCCCAGCGACGCTCCAGCACCTCATCAAAGCCAGCGGCAAGCGCCTCGTTCTTGAACTGCTCGAAAGTGGGAAGCGTCATCGTCAAGTTCCGGTTGGCAAGCTCATCGCTCGAATTTGGGTTTGCCGCAGCGGCCTCGATATGCCGATGTCAATACGGCATGTTTCGACCTCACTCCAGTGTCGTCTCAAAAGCTGGCAGCTGTTCGTTGAGGCCTATCCTCCGACGGATCCGACACAGAAAATCCTCTGACAAGCCGCTTATTGCGCCCGTTGACCAAAACTCACCGCGTAGGCTCCCGGACGAGCCAGCAAGATCGGATCGGCCGAAGGCTCGATACCCGCAGTCAGCAGCAGCGGGTTGAAGAGCAACGCTTTCTGCGACTTGAGCTGCTCCATTGGCGTGGCGGTCAGGCTGATCACACCCAACTCCACCACCTCACGCTCGGCCGGCCATGCCAGACTGCCGTCGTTGATCGGGTCACCGGCCTTGGCCAGTTGCGCCAACAAGCGGAACTTGACCGCCGCCTTGCTGATGCGCTGTGGCAACTCGTCCATCAAGTAGTTCGGGGCAGCCGTGGCCAGATCGGCGGCAGCCAGCGCCTGTTCACCAGCAACCGGCAGGATCTGATAACGCCCAAAGTGGCTTTCGCCCTTGGCATTGGTGAACTTGAACGCATTGACGCCATAAAAAGCCAGCGTGCCAAAGCTCACCGGTGCCGGTCGCGCAATCTTGACCCACTGGGCTGCCAACGGATGGCTGGCCAGGAACTGCTCAATCGGCGTCGGCTTAGCGACACCAGCGCCGCTGCCGGCATTGGCTT